>DATFZA010000514.1:0-4502 GCA_035314765.1 Bryobacteraceae bacterium | reverse complement strand
GATCCGCCAGAGACGAACGAGAACGTAAGGCTTGAGGGTGTCGCGACGATCGTCGCGGTGGTCGTGGATGCCGTAACCACCACGGTCACCGTCACCTGCACCGCGGCCGCGCCACCTGTAATGTTGAGGTGTCCCTGATATGTGTTAGCCGTCAGGCCGATCGCATTCACCGTGACTGTCAACGTAGCGGGCGTGGTTCCTTTGCTAATGTCGGTCGTCACGAAATTGACGTCGCTCATCACGCTGAACCCGGTTGGGCTGCCGCTGGTCAGCATCACGGTCTGCGTCGGCGGCGCTGCGCCGCCGGCAACTTGGGTGAATGACAAGTTCATGGGACTTGCCGTGATCGCCGTCGCACTCGAGATGGTATAAATCACCGTCAACTGGATGGAGGGAACACCCGTTCCGGCAATGGTGATCACGTCGCCGTACGATCCTGATGTTAGTGAGCCGGGCATCACCGAAATCGTCAGAGTCGCCGACGATCCTGAGTTAATAGTTCCGCTTGCCGGACTCACCGTATCTAGAGTCGGCTGCGCCGGCGTCGCGGTAAAACTCGTCGTGACGTTGCACGACAGTTGGACCGTTTGCGATGGCGGTGCGCCTTGGCCGAGGAACGATGAGAAGCTTACCTGCGTTACCGGGATGGTACAGGCCGGCGCGTTGCTCGTTATGTTTATCGTAACGGGAATTGTTATGGCGTTGGTACCCGCGCTTAAGCCGCCTGACACTGTGATGTTGGCTGTGTGCGAGCCCGCGCTTAGCCCGTTGGGAGTTATTGAAACCGTCAACGTGGTCGCCGTTGAACTGGTAGTGCCTTGCGTAGGCGTCACCGTCACAAAGCTCGAGTCGGAAGATGCGGTGAAGGTATTCGAACTCGAACTGGTTAGCTGAATCGTCTGCGACGGTGGTACCGTTCCCCCGATGGTGTAAGCAAACGTCAGCGCGGACGGGCTGGCGTTGATGGTGCTGGCTGTTCCCTGCGCTACCGTAAAGGTCACAAAGAAGTTTAGGTCGTCGGTGCCAGCCCCGCCGGCAATGTAGAACTGGGCCATGTGCATGCCAAGACCAGCCTGGTTCGGGTCTGCGGTCAACATCAACGTTGCCGGAACCATGCCATTTTGGGGAGTCACGCTCAGCCACGACGCGCCGCCGGGCCCAAGCGAGAACGTCTCGCCACTGATGCTCGAGGTGAGTTGATAGGTCATGGACTGCAGCGGCCCACCCAAAGCGCCGCTCAGTTCCACGCTGATGTTACTTTGGCCCCCGATCGTTATGCCGTCGGGTTGTAAGCTCGTCGTAAGTGTCACCGGAATGACCAAAGGCTCCATGGCGCCCGGCGCGCTCACCGTGATAGAGCCCGTATTGGTTCCGCTTGACAGGTTGACTGGGTTTACTGCCACGGTGATCGTTTTCGAGCCATCGGTCGAGCCGGTTTGCGGACCCACGGCCAGCCACGAACCCGACTGTGTGCTGGCGGTGTAACGCAGATTCTGGCTGGTGCTCTTGATGGTAATCTTCTGCACGCTGGGCATGGAACCGCCGGGTTGTGCCCGGAACGAAAGCACGCTCGGCTCGGCCACCAGATGGGCATCGTCGCCGACATCGAACGTGACCGGGATGGTCCGTTCTCTGCCGGCGCGAGTGGTCAGCAGCACGGTTGCCGTATATTGGCCCGGTGGCAGGCCTTCGGGGTTCGCTGAAACGCTGATTTCTTGGAAACCGCCGGATAAAGCGGGGGGTGACACCAATAGCCAGGACGTGGAACTCGTAGCCACGACGCCGTTCTCCAGGGCTGACCTCGGCACGTACAGCGACTGCGGCGCGGGCGCGCCAGTGCCGGATTTTGCGATGAATGTGAGCCCCCTCGGAAAACTCCGGATGGTCTGATCGGCCGGCCGAAAAGCCGGAGCCGGGATAGAAGACCGGTGCACCACGCCGCCTACCCGCAAGGTGACCGTCAGCATGGCCGGCGTCGACATTCCGGAAGTAATTGAAATATAACCGTGATAAACGCCGTTTTCGAGGCCGGTAGCATCCACGGTCACGCGCGGCGCGGCGGGCGTAGCGCCCCAGGCTTGGCTGACGAAAAGCCACGGAGCCGTCGAATGCGCCTCGAAAGGGAGCCCAGTGGTACTGGACGCAGCGCCATTCGTCGCAGCAATAAGGAAATCTTGAGGCAGTGGTTGGCTGCCCCCGTCCGGGACGGCGAACTCCAGGGAAGTCGGACCCACCAGCAGATTCGCCTGGGCGGACAGGTTGGCCGCCAGGAGCGTGGAGATCACACCCGCCAGGATGATGGGGAGCGGTGAGCGCACTTGGTTTTGACCCATTACTTCGACACCATATTATTTAGTTCGGCACCTTTCGGAAGTCCGTCCAGAGTAGCAGGCGGCTGGCACAACTCAAGCGTGTAAACTTTTGGAAACAATGAGTATGCTAAATGCTAGCCTAGCAAAGATTAGCTGCTAGTACTGCTGGACGGGGGACGCGTTCCTCTGTTGACGCTTGAGGCGCCCAATAGGTTGCTTGTACGTAGCGGGATTACCGTTACAGTTCCGATACCGCGGAACACCATTGTCGGCTCGACAGCCTGGCTTCGGAGTGTTTCTGGAACGCGCGCCGCAAAACCGGATCGGCAATTGGCCGGGGGACGATCGCGAACTCTCCCGGCGCGGTATCCAGCGGAAAGAGCCCTCCCGGGATGGACCAATGACGGTAATGCGATCTGACGCGGAGGATGTAATAGCGGTCGCTGGGGTGAATCGCGTAATAGAGGAAAGTCTCGCCCAAACAGGCATCTATCCTTTCGAAGAAGTACCGGTCTGACCGGTCGTTGCGAGCGGGATATCCTCCCGCATCCTTCCACAGATCTTTGCGAAAGAGCACAGTGGAGTGGCTGATCCCTCCAGGTGCGCAGACCGCGTCGACCATATCGGCTTGACCCGAATATATCAAGAAATGTTCCGGGCGATAGAACGGCGTGCGCAACCGTTGTAACTCCGAATACGAAAAGGATAAGCGCCAAGGCAGGTATGCGTCATCGTCGTCCCAAACGGCAATGTATTCGCCCTGCGCGAACTCGACGCTCACGTTACGCTTCTCTCCCAAAGTCGGAAACCGCGTGTCGTAGTTAATCACCCTTACGTCAGCCCGGTCCGAGTGAAACACCTGTCCCGGACAATCGTTCAAGATCACCAATTCCTTGGCCGGATAGTCCTGTTGAACAAACATACCGACGGCTTCGTCCACGTAATTCGGGCGGCCATAAGTCGGCATCACACAACTGATCAGAGGAAGTTTATTCAAACGGCCGCGTTTCATATTGCAGCAAATTCATCTGGGAGGCGATGACCGGGTTGAGGATCAGCGCGGACCCGCCGAATTTCTCGAAATAGTACCAGTCGATGGCTTCCACGCCGCTGTGCAACCACAGCGCGACATCGGTGGGATTGTCCGGCACGTCCTGCAGGATTTTATCGTAGACGGTGTTCGAATAAGCCAGCGCGTGGGTGGTGGAGACACGGGCAAACTCGAGATATTCGCAACCGGGGACCTTCTCCCGGCTCTCCCGTTGGTGTACGCCGCCCAAATACAGCACCTCCCATGCACCTTCCCACGTATTTTTATCGGCCAAGCCCTGCAACTCCGCCAGGCTCTGGCGCAAGACGTCCACGGCATCGGGAGCGAAAACGACGTCATCTTCGAGGACCAGCACGTTGCGCAGACCGCGCCGCTTTGCTTCGGCGAGAACGGCCCGATGCGAGAGAGCGCAGCCGATGTGGTGGTTGTGGGGCGTATAGACCGCCGGGAATCGTTCCACCACTGTCTCTTCGATTCCCACTTTGCGGCATTGCCGCATGGCATGTTCCCAGCGCTCCTCCTGGCCTTCCAGGTTGATGCAGTAAATGGCGTCAAAGAAGTGAAACGGATTGCAGATCTCGAGCTGGATGGCGCACACGGTGGCACGCGTCGTTTCGACGCCGTCCACTTCTTCGAAATGTTGAATTACGGGCGCAGCGTCTAGCCCTAATTCCTCAAAACCGAGTAAATAGTTGCGAATGCGATCCGGGCGATGAAGCCGGTAGGGCACTCCCCCGGGACGCGTGAAGCGATGGAGCCAGCGCAGAAACGGCAAGCAGAGCGTAGCTGCGCCCGCTTGACGGAACTTCTCGTGAATGTAGCCTTCTTCTCCGCCGAAGCCGCGAAATCTGGGATTGAAGCCCGGCCAGGCATCCCGGCGGCAGGCAAACACGCCCAGGCCATGCAGGGGAATTTCGAACGGAGGCGCCGAGGGATCGGTTCCGTGCGGGTCGGTGCCCCAGGTACCGAACATGCCGTCGCGCCAAGCCGGGTCCCAATGCGTGGAGATGTTTGTTAGGTCGTCGTAGAGCATCGGTCCCTGCAGCAAGTTTGGCGTATTGGGATTGGCTTCCAGGTAATCCAGCAAAGCCGCTAGGGATCGAGGAGCAAAGAAAACGTGACTATCCATGCAGAGCACG
>DATFZA010000513.1:0-4289 GCA_035314765.1 Bryobacteraceae bacterium | reverse complement strand
CGCTGGTGGAAAAAACTGGGCGCCGCAGACACGTACAGCTCTCCTTCAATTACCTCGTATCGATTGCCGTCGTCTGGCGCGCTTTCCAGATCGGAGACTGTCAACGGAAACTGAGTGGACTTCATCGCGGAACCTTTCCTGATGGTAGCAATCCCTTCAATGCCGTTTCCACAGCCCGGGCCGAGGCTAAGTAATCGCTGCCTTCTACCCGCAACGGTTTCCCGATCACCACGCGCACCCGGCCCGGCCGCGCCATTTTCCAGGTTTTGTGGAGCACATGGTCGAGGCCGTACAAGCGGATCGGAACCACGGGAAGGTCGAGTTTGGCGGCGATCATGCCTACGCCGGGTTGAAACGGACTGATTTCGCCCGCGTCGGTCATGCGGCCTTCGGGAAAAATCAGTATGCACTGTTGCTCATTGGCCAGCTCCCCGATGTAGCGGAGCGCTTCGAGAGCGCCTGCCTCGCGCTGCGGAATCGGAAACGCGTTGAACAGCCAGGTGGACAGATAGTAGTTCAGGCTGTTGGTGAAGCTGTGGCCGTGAAAGTGATCGTGGAAGAATTCCTTGCGCATCGACGGCGCGGCGTGATAACGAAACTTGGGCGGCAGCGCGGCGAGAATCACCGGCACGTCGAGATAGCTTTGGTGGTTGGCGGCGAAAATTACCGGGGGCTCAACGTCCTTCAAATTTTCGCGGCCTTGGGTGTGGACCCAGGCGAACAGACGCGTGAGCGGGAGCAAGAAACCGGGCAGTAAGATGCGCCGCAGCGCGCGAGCCAGTCGAGTTCGATTCCAAATGGGAAAAGCGACTTCTTGTTCCGGCAAAGGCGACTGTACTTCGGATTCGTCCACGCCGAGGGCCACCATGCGCTCGACACGTTCGAGCGAGGTGAGAGACTCCAAGGGGATAGAGGGGTCAAACTTAGGACGCTTTTCGGGAGGCGGCGTTCCTTTGGCAATTTCATGACGCTTCAGCTTACGCGTACCTTCGGTGCGGGGAAATTCGGCGTAAGGCCAAATGGAGACGCCGCGGATTCGCTGGTAATCGGCGAGCTGCGCGTTGGCCTTTTGCATTATGGCGTCAGCGTTGACGCCGGGTTCGAGAATCAGAACAGCGTGCACACGGTCTTGGCCGATCACGGCGGAATCCCGCACGCCAGGCAGGCGGTTCAGGACCTCTTCCACATCCTCGGGAAAGACATTCAAGCCTTCCGGTGTGACGATCATTTCCTTCTTGCGGCCGAGAATCTTTAGCTCGCCATTCTCGTTGAGTGCGCCGATGTCGCCGGTGTGAAACCAGCCGCCCGCGAAGGCGTCGCTTTGCGGCTGTCCATAATATCCGCTGGTCACATTGTCGCCGCGCACCAGAATTTCGCCATCCTCGGCGATTTTGACTTCCACGCCGCCGATGGGCTTGCCCACCGTTCCTTGGCGCGCGTGAAAGGGATGATTGAGCGTGACAATCGGCGCGGTTTCAGTAAGTCCGTAGCCTTGAATCACCAAAAAACCAAGGTTGGTGAAGAACGCTTCGAGATCGGGCGCGAGCGGCGCCGCGCCGACGATGAAAGCCCAGAACTTCCAACCGAACAGATGGTGAATGCGGCGATAGCGCCACCAGCGGACATACCATTTGGAACCGTCGGGTTTGGCATTTTTAAGCTCGGGAAAGCGTTGCAGCAGGTGTTCGCGGAGAATCTCCAGAATCTGCGGTACGGAGACCAGCACGGAGATGCGCCGCGTGCGAATTTGGCGCAAAATCTCCTGGGGATGATAGCCGCGCATGAAGACCACCACGCCGGAGAGCATGGGCGGAATAAACGTCGCCATGGCCTGTCCGAACATATGGCTGAGCGGGAGCAGGTTGAGAAAACGGATCGGCGTGAAGGGCTTGGCGTAGGGCAGATACTTGCGAACCTCGCCCTCTACCGGAACAATGTTGGCCAGAATGTTGCGATGAGTGATGATCACGCCTTTGGGATCGGCTGTGGCGCCGGAGGTGAAGAGGATTTCTGCGGTTTGGCCGGCCGAAACATTCTCGGGAATGCTTGTTCCGGCAGCTTTGCTCAAAGGGGCGAGTGGCCAGACTCGGTCTGAGGGCGGCAGAGCGGGTTCCTCGCCGGTCAGGATGATTTTCGCTGTTACGATGCCGTCGATGCGCTGAACCAGCTCCGGAGCGGAGCGAAAGTCGATGGGCACGACGACGAGGCCCGCCAGCAGCGCGCCCCACAGCGCAATCAGCCATTCCGGCCGGTTCTCGCCATGGATTATGATGCGGTCGCCTGGCGTCAGGTTGGCCGCGCGCAGCCGTTCGGCAAAGGCGTGCGCGCTGGAGGCGATCTGCTGGTAGGTGAACCGCTCCGTGCGCAGACCGTCATCATAGACGACAAACTCAGAGGCTACGGCCGCGAAGTCCTGGAAGAAATCGAGCAGTGTTTCGCGAGCCATCTCTTATTATGAGTGGCACGGCAAGTATAATCGACGCAGTCATGAATATCCCGCTTACGCGGCGTAAGGCTCTTCACCTTTTCAGCGCCGGCGCCGCTTCCGCTCTCTTGCCTAGCGCGCAGGCCAGCCCCAAAGGCCCCATCATCCGAACCATTTTGAAAGACATGCAGCCGGAGGAGCTGGCCGGCGGCGCAACCCTGTTTCATGAGCACATGTCATTTACCGGCGACTTCTGGGCGAGGCTGATGGTGAACATGCGGGCCCAATTTGCAGCCCGCAATCCGAACGCTGCTCCGGCGCCGACGCCACCACCGCAGACCGGCACGTATTTCATGCAGGATCTCGATCTGATGGTGGAGGAGATGCGGGCCGCGGCTCAGAACGGAGTCGCCTGCATTGTAGACGGCGGGCATGAGGACATGGGGCGCAGCCTGGCTTTCTTGACGCAGCTTTCCATGCGCTCCGGCATGCCGATTGTCGCGGGAGGCGGATATTACACGCAGCCTTTTTATCCGCCCGAGATCGCGGCCATGAGTGAAGATCAGATCGCGGAGGAACTGATCCGCAAAGCCAAAACACAACCATTGGGAGCGTATGGCGAAATCGGCAGTTCCGACGAGATTACGCCGGACGAACGCAAGGTGTTCCGCGCGGTGAGCAAGGCGCATCTGAAGACCAACCTGCCGATTTTCACCCATACCGCTTTTGGGCGCGCGGCGTCGGAGCAACTCGACATCTTCGAATCCATGCATGTGAATCCCAGAAATGTCGTCATTGGCCACTTGGGCGGTATTCTCGACCCTAAGGCCGAGATCCACAAGGCGATCGCGAAACGGGGCGCTTACGTGGGTTTCGACCGGCTCGGCGGAGCGTCTGATGCCCGGCAGGTGCCGATTATTCAAAACATGCTCGATGCGGGATACGCCGGCCGGGTGTTGCTTTCGTCGGATTTCAGCAGTGCAAGATTGCTCAAGCATAACGGTGGTCCGGGTTATGCGGTGACGCTGACGGTATTTGTGCCAATGTTGAAAAAAGCGGGTGTCGATGAGCAGACTATTCATGGAATGTTGGTGGATAATCCGCGCCAGTTTTTGACATTTACTCCCAGGCACAAGCATGTTTCGGTGTCTGTCAATGCTTGAGTTGAAGTTTTCCTGCGACGCAGTTCTTTTCGACATGGACGGCACGTTGGTCGATTCAACCGTCGTCGTGGAGCGCATGTGGCGGATGTGGGCCCGGCGTGCCGGACTCGCGGAGGAACCGCTCCTCAAAGTTATGCACGGCCGGCGAACATCGGAGACCATGAGGGAAGTCGCGCCCTGGCTCGATACCAAGCAGGAGACAGCCTGGTTTGACGCCCTGGAAGAACTGGATACCGAGGGAATCGTCGAAGTGCCGGGCGCCAACGCGCTACTGGCGCAAGTGGAACGTTGGGCGGTGGTGACCTCCGCGCATCGGCGTTTAGCGAAGATCCGGCTGGGCTGTGCCGGTTTGCCGGTTCCAGCCCTGATGGTCTGCGGGGATGAGATTACGCGTGGCAAGCCCGATCCGGAGGGTTACCTGAAGGCCGGGGCATTGCTGGGCGTTCAGCCCGAGCGCTGCCTCGTTGTGGAGGACGCGCCCGCAGGCGTTGAGGCGGGGCGTCGCGCCGGCATGCAGGTGATTGCGCTGAGCACCACGCACCCGGTGAGTGCTTTTGCGGGCATCGCATGCGTCCCCGATCTATATCGCTTGAAAATATATCGAGACACGGTGTACTGCCAAGTGTGAACGGCGATCACCACTTGCCCACGACTGGCTTGTCGCCGGGGAGCCCGCCATACCCAAAAACGTAGTCTCCCGC
>DATFZA010000512.1:0-4721 GCA_035314765.1 Bryobacteraceae bacterium | reverse complement strand
ACGAACGCCCTACCCGCAGCGGCGTCATTGGCGACATCTCCTGCGACTCCGATGGAAAGATCGATCAGTTCATCGACCGGCGCGATGTTAAGAAGACTCTTCCCCTGCATTCATTTAACGGCGAACCCTATCAACTGGGCGCCTTCCTGCTCGGGGCCTATCAGGAAATTCTGGGGGACCTGCACAACCTGTTCGGAGACACCAATGCCGTCCATGTTAGCCTGGGCGAAAACGGCGAAGTGATTCTGAATACAGTAGTGCAAGGCGACACCGTCCGCGAGGTGCTGGATTACGTCCAGTTCAGCGCAAAGGCGCTGTTGGAGACGTTCCGCACCGATGTGGAAACCGCTTTGCGAGAAGGCAAAATCGGTTACGAAGAGTCGGGCAGGCTGCTCCGATTCTACGAAGACGGGCTGAACGGGTACACCTACCTGGAACAGTAAATTCCGCCGTCTGGCAACATCTCGCTTGACACTCAACTGTCATCGAGCCATACTGATGCAATTAGAATAGTCTCCGCCGACTGAATTTTTTTTCCACCGATCCATGCCGACCGGTTTGGGATTCAGCTGTTCCAAATTTCAGGGGGTTGTATGAAATACATTCAAGTAATTGTTCTGGCGCTTGTCTTTGCGCTCATCTCCGCTCAAGGGCAGACATTCCGCGGCGCGATCAATGGCACTGTGACGGACCCGTCCGGCGCGGTGATAGCGAACGCCAAGGTCGTCGCCACCGATGTGGGCACTAACATCGCGCACAACTCGGTCAGCACCAACGCCGGCGAGTTTTCCTTTCAGGACATCCCGACCGGCAAATACACAGTGGCGGTGAGTGCCGCCGGGTTCCAGCAAACTACGGTTTCCAACATCATCGTGGAAGCCGGTTCAGTATATACAGTACCCGTGAAGCTTTCCGTCGGGCAGCAAGCTTCCATCGTGGAGGTATCCGCTGCCGTGCTCCAGGTGGACACGACGACGTCTACGCAGAGCGACACGATTCCCACGAAAGCAATCCAGGATCTTCCCTTGAACGGCCGGGATTTCACACAATTGATCGCCGTCGCGCCGGGTTATGGCGGGTATTCGGTGGGCGGCTTCGGCTCAGTTAACGGCACCCGCGCCAACCAGGTGAACTGGCAGATTGATGGTACCGACAACAATGATTTCTGGCACAATATTCCGGCCGTCAATCAAGGCGGCGTGTCGGGCATTGCGGGCGTGGTGATGCCGATTGACGCCGTGGACGAATTCTCCGCGCAAACGCAATCCGCCGCCGAAACGGGCCGCAGCGCCGGCGGTACCGTAAACCTCACCATCAAGAGCGGCACCAACGAGATTCATGGCAGCGCATACTATTACAACCGCAATGAATTTTACGCAGCCGCTTCGCCCTTCTTCGTGCCCAGTGCGATCAGTTCCAAGGCGCCAAGGCTTCGGAACTACAATACCGGACTCACGGCCGGCGGACCGTTGATCAAGGACAAAACATTCGCTTTCATCGGCTTCGAGAGGCAGGAGTATATTTTCGGTCTGGAAGGCTTGTCCACCGAGCCTTCCACGGCATGGGTCAACCAAGCCTTGACGTTACTGAAGAATACCGGTCACGCATATGGTAACTATGGGCCGGTTTCGGAAAGTGCGCTGTCGGCCAACTTGCTCGCAAACCTTTATCCGAGTTCCATCAACGGACTGCCTGGGACGCTAAGCAACTCCTTCGCAGCGGACTCGGGAACAGGTTACAGCTACAACGGCGTGGTCAAGATCGACCACAATTTCAACGACAAGGAACATCTATCTTTCCATTATTTCGTCGGGCAAGGCAGCCAGACTCAGCCCACCGGCGCCAGCCTGGCACTGGCTACCAACAGTTCCAACCTCGGCTACTATTTTGAAACCGCTCCCATCCACGTTCAAAACTATTCCATGGTTTTGAATTCGGTGCTGACTAACAAGCTGACCAATCAGTTGCTCTTCGGCGTGAGCTACTTCAACCAGGTATTCCACGATGCCAACAACAGCTTCAATATGAAGTCGCTGGGTTTGTATTTGAGCCCGGATGCCACTATCAACGGCAAGCCGATCCTGGGCGCATCGAATATTAATATCTCCGGATTCGACACGGTGGGCATTACGCCGCCCGAAGGCCGGAACGACATCACGGGCCACTTGACGGATGCGCTGTCCTACGTCACCGGACCTCACCAACTGAGGTTTGGCGGCGAGATCCGGCAGGGCCGCGTGGATGAATTCTACTTCCGCCGTTCCACGGGAAGTTTCAATTTTAACGGATCCCAGGGCCCCTGGGCCGCTTTCTGTAGCGCCAATCCGACCATGTCCGGATGCGACACAAACACTACCGCGCTGGCCGACTTTCTCGCGGGCAACGTGGCCACTTCCTCCATCGCCGTCGGCGACGCCGAGCGTATGGTGATAGTCACCGGATATGACTTCTTCGGGCAGGACAACTGGCAAGTCAACTCCAAGTTCAATTTGAACTTCGGACTGCGCTATGAGTACTTCGGCCCGCTGCATCCCAATGGGCAGAAGGATTTGGGCGTGTTTGTGCCGGGACAGGGATTGCAAATTCAGGGTGCGGGCGTCGATTCCATCTACCATGCGGATCGGAACAACTTCGCTCCCCGGATTGGCTTCGCGTATGCGCCTTCGAAAAGTTTCGTGTTGCGCGGTGGCTTCGGAGTCTTCTACGACCAGATCAATATGAACCCATTCCTCGATTTCCGGCCGCCTATTAGCGCGGCTGACGGTCTGGAGGACAATCCTGTGGGTCCGCGCCCCGTCGATAGTTACAGCCGCAATGGCTACAATTGGCAAACCGTCCAGGCGGGCGGCGCTTCTATCTTCCCGGGAGTTACTGCTTGCAAGGGTAACTTCGCCACCGATCCGAACTGTCTCAGCGCTGGACAAATCTTTAACGTGTTTTCGGTCAACCCGAATTTCCGTACACCCTACTTTTTCAACTACAACCTGAACGTGGAGAAAAGCTTCGGAAACTATGCCGTGTGGCAGGTGGGTTATGTGGCCAGTGAAGGCCGCAAACTCTCGGTGATGCTCAACATCAATCAGAACGGGGCTTTTAACGCCCAGTATCCGAACTATGGCTCGATTATCCAGCTCAACAGCATCGGGAACTCCAACTACAATTCGTTGCAGACCACCTTCAAGGTTCGGAGCTACCACGGGTTTAGCGCTCAGTTCGCCTATACCTACGCACACGCTTTGGACTTTGTGACGGAGTACCGCGGAGTGATTCCTCTGGACAGCTTCAACCTGCACCAGGAATACGGCAGCAGCGACTTCGATACCCGCCACAACTTTACCGCCTTCTGGAGTTACGATGTCCCCGGCTACTCCCATGGCCCTGTATGGCTGACGCAGCTGACGCGCGGCTGGCAGGTGAGCAGCCTGTGGTCGTTCCACAGCGGACAACCATTCAACTTTAACGGGGGGACACAGCGCCCTGGCGAGAACGTGATCGGGGATCCCTATGCGGGAGTGAACCAACACTTTGACGTCACGGCCGGCGGCTACATTTATTTGAATCCGAACGCGTTTTGTTCGCCCGGTCCAGGTTGCGCGGGGACCACGAATCCGAACGGCAACCTCGGCCGCAATGCGCTATACGGGCCTGGATTTGCCGACGTAGACCTTTCGGTCTTCAAGAATTTCACCATTCGCGAGCGGTTGAGAATACAGCTTCGAGCGGAAATGTTTAATCTCTTCAACCGGAAGAACTTCGCCACCGGCGCGGGTTCGGTGGGAGGGAACGGCGTGGTCAGTGACACCATCGGCGACTTCAACGGCGCACCCGGGCTCGGGCCGGGTGAACCGTTCAACCTCCAGTTGGCGGGCAAGATTATTTTCTAGGTTTTGGTGCTTTAAGATTTGGCGCAGGCGGATTGGACTCGCCTGCGCCTCTCTCTCTCTTGTGTGGGGCCGGTTATTATTAATCGGCTGCACTCTCGAAAGCCTGCCTACAGGCCGTGCGCCAGGGGGACACAGCTGCAATAATTTTGACCGAAGGAGTTCGGAATCGAGCCCGCTGTGTCGCCATCCGCGACGCGAACTCGCGGGTTTTCATCCTTCCTCCTGTGCGCCCGGCGCTCATTCGAAACAGGTCGATAACCTGCCCCACACGGTATCAGGAATCCAAGCTCTCCGGCTCGAGCTCGATATTTTGCTCGCCGGCCGCTTTGCGTTCAAAGTACTTCTGAACCCAGGCCTGATAGCTTTTTCCGGCAGCAGTGTCGCGCCCGGTAAACGCCACTCCCGCGATGTCGGAGTAAGCCACCGAGATTTTCCCTCCGCCATCCTTAGGAAACAAACGCACGCGCGCTTGATTCCGGTCGAAGATATACCCCTCAATCTCCGTTCCGTCGCTCTTGCGGATGGTCACGTCGCCGCGATAATCGAACGCCTTTTCCAGCGCTTCGGCAATCTTCGCGGGATCGTCATAGCGCGCCCCTTGCAGGTTCTCGTGCTCGAATCCTGGTGCAACTTCCAATTCGTCGAAGTTCAAGCGTTGGTCTCCTCGTGCTCCTTGGCGCCGAGTTGAACCAACTCCTGCGCAAACAACGGGCGTACGGGTTCGGAAAGGATCTTGAGCGCATCCGGGTCTTTGTGACGGGTGAACAACGTGGCCTTGGCCGTGGCCAGCAACCCGGAAAGCGAACTGAAAGTATGATCCACACCTGAAGCTTCATA
>DATFZA010000511.1:0-8588 GCA_035314765.1 Bryobacteraceae bacterium | reverse complement strand
TAGTGCCCCGGCAATGATCGCGGCCAGCGCGATCTGCACCAGTACGGGGAAGTAGGTATCCGGGTAGGAAGTTGGCATATCGAATCTTAGAGGCTACCATGACTATATGAGGCACGAAAGGGAGTGTCAAACTCCGCCCGGATCGGGAGTGGCGGCGGCCGGAACAGAAGGAGTTCAAATTGTTGTAAATGGGGAACTTCGCCGTGTCCTTCCGGGCTTGGACGTGCGTCAGCTTCTAGCCGTTCTAGAACTAGACCCGGAGCGGGTCGCGGTGGAAATGAACCGGGCGATTCTGCGGAGGCCGGCTTGGTCCGGCACGCCGGTGGTTGACGGAGCCAACTTCGAAATCGTACAGTTTGTGGGCGGCGGCTAGCGCCGTGGATTCGGCGCCCCAAATTGCCTATTGACTCTGCCTACAGTTCAAGTAGAATTTGAATGCAGGTCTGCGCGCAAAGAAACGTGCCCAGGGAAACATGTTCAAAACAAAAAAAAGCCGTCCTGATGCGGAAACCGACGATAAAGCATTCTCTAGCAGCGATGTAGCCCGGATTGCGCAGGTGAGTCTGAGGCAGTTACAGTGGTGGGACGAGCGGAAGGTTGTATCGCCCCGGCACGAGGGCCACAAACGGATCTACGCGTCCGAAGAAGTAATCGAGATTACAGTGATCGCGGAACTGCGGCGCAAAGGTTTTTCGCTGCAAAAAATCCGCCGCGTCCTGCGCTTCCTGCAACGCGAAATGGGCAAGCGGTTGGCCGAGGTTCTCGATGGTACTTCCGATCTGCATCTGGTGACGGATGGCAAGACCATCTACCTCGAAGAACACCAGGACAAGATCATCGACATTCTCAAGAACGCGAAACAACCCATGTTCCTGGTGTGCGTTACCGACCAAGTGCGACGCCTGGGTCAGACCCCTAAGAAGCCGGCTCGCGTAGAGAGCGCGCCGGTGAAACGCGCGACCCGGATGGCTTAGCGAGTGCGGGGCAAGTTATTAACCTGTTCCGGATGAGCGCCGGGGCGCACAGAAGGAAGGATGAAAACGGGCGAGTTCGCGACGCGGATGGGGACACAGCGGGCTCGATCCCGAACTCCTTCGGTCGAAATTATCATAGCTGTGTCCCCCGTGCGCCTGGCATGAAGGCAGGCTTTCGAGAGTGCCGCGGGTTATTAACCTTGGTTATTAACCCGCGCGCCGAGCGTTATCTGCCCGCTTAGCTATCCCTCCGGTAACGGCGGCAGGCGAACTCGGTTCCAATTCCGCTGGTCAGCAAGCGCTCCTTCCGATTTTGCAGCAAACGGGCGGTCCAGTTCGTGAAACCGCCGTCGACAATGGCATGGCGTCCTCCGTCCGGGGTGGTCGGAGAAATCCTTAGCGTGACGCCGTTGTAATAATTCAATCCCTCCAGACGTTCCAGGTTGAGGCGGAACTCCGCCTCGGGAAACTCCTCTTTGAGCGGACCGGCCACGTCCTTTTCCAGATAGTCCAGTTCCGGTGCGTTCTTGGGAAGCGTGACGCCGTGTTTTTCAAGAAAGCGCTCCGAACCGCCGTGGACATGAGCGCGCACGCTGCGGTCCTCCACCGCTGGGATGAATTGGCGGATCAGGGTGGTATCCGACAGCTCCACCAGCGGGTTGTGCAAAACGAAGCCAACTTCGTTCAAGTCGCGAAAGAGCCGCAAATAAAAGCGGAGATGTTCTCGTAGCGCGGCGATTTCGAACTGGCGCGAACCGGTGTCGCGCCCGGCGGTAACGATGGAAAACAGCCGGAAATGAGGGCGGAAATTCGGATTGTCGAAAGGCTGCATCCGGACCAGCCGATGGCTATTGCACAAGCGCACGACCTCCGGGCTGGCGCGGCGCCGGCGCGCACACTCCAGCGCCATCATGACGGTCGGGTCCCCGCTTACATCGGCATTGCGAATCGTGGACAGCACGTTGTTCTGGTCGATTTCGCCGAGTGCCCGGTTCAAGCCGAAGGGACCCACCGGCGAGAGTTCAATCGCCTCAAACTCGTTCGCGGTCGCGAGCGCCACATGGTCGAAGAGATGGATCAGCCGGGCGTCAATATCGGCGGGCATGACCAGGGGCCGCGAACTCGAGCGCAGCAAGTCGGCTTCCGTGACGGCTGCCGCTCTCTGCTGGAATACGTGCAGCAACAGAGATTGCAGATCGCTGGTAGACAAATCCTTGGCCAGAAAGTCCGCCAAGGTTGGAAAGCCGCTTTCTTTGACGATGCGGTCGATGATCTTGGAACTCATGACTCCGGAACTTTGTGGGGCGTTCCCCCTGGACCGCGCCGGACGCCCTGTACCATTAAATCAAGCTCGGCCGCTCCTTGGGAGCGCCAATGCTAGAGCCTGTGCCACCAAGCGTTACTGACCAGTGTCCAGCCCTGTCTAGCCCCGAACGTAAGTGAGGGTATTGGCGCTCGGTCCCCTCACTGAGGAGGTGTGAAAAAATCGATCAAAGCATTTTTGCCACACAATGTTGTGTATCACTTGCCCTGTGTAAAACGGACCGAGTCGGTTCTTTCGCACCTTCTGACGTTCGGGCTAGACACGAGCTGGGCATAATTAGCATGGTTCAGAGATGTAAAAAGCTCCGGCGCCGGACCCCTGGTCCGGCCTTGAGAAATATCAATCCGTTATCCTACGCTTGAGTGAATAGCAAACGAGTCGTTCTTTTCGGTTGCCGGGGCCAACTCGGCGTAGAGTTATTGAAGGAGTTCGAACGCCGCGGTTTCACCGTCACTGGCTACGACCGATCCTCCGTGGACGTTGCCGACCAGTCGGTAGTGGAGCGCAAGGTGGCCGATGTGGATCCGGCGCTCGTGGTGAATGCCGCGGCGTATAACCAGGTGGACGTAGCGGAAAGGGAACCGCTCGCCGCGTGGGAGGCCAATGCCTTGGCGGTTCGCAATCTGGCCATGGCCTGCCGGCAGATGGATGCGCGCCTGGTGCATTTCTCGACCGACTATGTGTTTGACGGCCAGGCCGGGCGGGCCTACACCGAAGACGACGCCACTCATCCACTGGGCGCCTACGCGGTTTCCAAACTCGGCGGCGAACTCTACGCCAACGCCTACCTCGAACACCCACTCATCATCCGCACCTCGGGTGTTTTCGGTCCCGGCGGTCTGCGCACCGCGCGCGGCAACTTCGTCGAGACCATGCTGCGTCTGGCTGCCAACAAGCAACCCATCCGCGTGGTGGAAGACCACGTCGCCACGCCCACCTACGCCCCGGCGCTGGCCGAGCGCACCGTCGCCATGGTGGAACGCAACCTCTCCGGCATTTTTCACCTGGGTGGCGGAACACCTGTCTCATGGTTCGACTACGCCAAGCTGATCTTTGAAATCGCCGGCCTGCGCCCGGAAGTCAAGCCAACCAACGAGCGCGAGCACCGGACGGCCGCGCGGCGGCCGAAATATTCAGTGTTGTCGAACGGCAAGGCCGAGCGCGCGGGCATCGCGCCCATGCCGCCCCTGGCCGACGCAATCCGCGGCTACTTTGCGGAGCGCGAGAAATACTTCAAGGCTTGATTGTGGGGCCGGTTATTAGACGGCGGCGGGTGAGTAACCTCGGTTAGTGACCCGCCTCGCAGTGGCTCACCTGCCGTCTAACCCCGAACGTCAGTGAGGGGATCGGGCTTCCAACCCCCTCACTGACAGAGCCGATCGCGGATCGGCCTGGGGCGGCGTGTTAGGCGTCGTCAATCTCCGCCCGCTCTGCGTCTCTAATTGGTCACCGTCAGCGTGAACGATCCGGCCAACGTAACTCCTCCCCCGCTGATGGAAAGCGTAACCGTGCTGGTCTTACCGATAACCGCGTTAGACGCAGCGGCGAACTTGACCGTACTGGTTTGATTCCCTGCCCCGGACAACGAAGCCGGGCTGAAGGTGCAAGTCACACCCGGAGGAAGGCCGGTCGCGGACAGGCTCAATGGGGAATTAAATCCCGGAGCGATGTTGGCTGTCAGGCTCTCGGTTATGAAGCCGCCAGCCTTCACCGAACCCGCGCCAGCCGATAGCGAAGCCGTGAACGGATGAATAGCGGTGAGCGTCAGCGTCACGGTTTTAGTGATGCCGCCGCCAGAGGCCGTGACAGTTACGATGCTCGTGCTCAAGGCCACGCTAGCGCTCGCGGTGAAATTCAGTATGCTTGTGCCCGCACCCGGTGAGGGGAGCGAGGCCGGCGAGAAAGCTGCGGTTACTCCCGACGGCAACCCGCTGACCGACAGCGCAACGGCCGCGCCGGGCCTTCCGGACACTGAAACGCCCATGGAATTAGCGCCACCTTGCGCCAGATTTGCAGCCGTGGCGCTCAGGGCCAAGGTCAGACTCGGAGCAACCGGCGCGGGAATAGTAACGCTCACCGTCGCCGCCGTGCTCAGCGAACTGCCCGGCCCGTTAATCGTGACAGTGTACGTCCCCGGCGCCACATTGCTCGCCGCAGTCAGCGTCACGGTGCTGGTTCCGTTGCCCGGAGCGGAGAAGCTGGCGGGCGAAAGGGTCGCCGTCAAGCCGGAAGGCAAGCCCGCTACAGATAATGAAACCGCCGCGTTGAATCCGTTGCTAAGGCTCGACGTCACTTTGGTAGTGCCGCTCGAGCCAGCCGCTACTGAAATCGCGTTGGGCGAAGCGGTCAAGGTCAGGTGAGGCGGCGGCACTGGCGCGGAAATGGTTACGCTCACGGTCGCCGCCGTGCTCTGCGCGTTGCTGGGTGCGCTAATCGTGACGTTGTAAATACCCGGCGCCACATTGCTAGCGGCAGTCAACGTCACGGAGCTGGTACCGCTGCCCGGAGCGGAAAAGCTGGCGGGCGAGAGAGTCGCAGTCAGGCCGGCAGGCAAGCCTGCCACCGATAACGACACCGCTGCGTTGAATCCGTTGCTGAGGCTCGCCGTCACTCTGGTAGTGCCGCTGGCGCCAGCCGCGATGGCAATCGCGTTGGGCGAGGCGGTCAATGTGATGTGAGCCGGCGGCACTGGCTCGGAAATGGTAAGGCTTACTTTGGCCGCTGTGCTCTGCGCGTTGCCGGGCGCGCTAATCGCGATGTTGTACGTGCCGGGCGCGGCAGTGCTGGCCGCGGTCAGCGTCACGGTGCTGGTCCCGCTGCCTGGAGCGGCGAAGCTGGCGGGCGAAAGGCTCGCGGTTACGCCGGAAGGCAAGCCGGTCACCGACAGCGCTACGGCCGCGTTGAATCCGTTGCTCAAGGTAGACGTCACCTTGGTCGTGCCGCTGGCGCCAGCCGCCAAAGTAACGGCGGCAGGGGAGGCGGTCAGCGTCATCGATCCGGGCACTGAAACCGTGACGCTCAGCGTTGCGGTTGTGCTCTGAGCGGTGCCGGGTGCGCTGATCGCGATGTTATAAGTACCGGGCGCGGCCGTGCTGGCCGCGGTCAACGTCACCGTGCTGGCGCCGCTGCCCGGAGCCACGAAGCTGGCGGGTGAAAGGCTCGCAGTTACGCCGGAGGGCAAGCCGCTCACCGAGAGCGCAACCGCCGCGTTGAATCCGTTGCTCAAAGTAGACGTCACCTTGCTGGTCCCGCTGGCCCCAGGCGCAATGGTGATCGCAGCCGGCGCAGCCGTCAACGTCGCCTTGGGCGCGCCAGTGGTAATCAGGTCCTGCCAGTGGTTGGCAAGTTGCAGCGCATCGACGGAACCGAGCCCGCTGGTCTGATCGTAGCCTGTGCCAGCCCGGAAACCGGTAACTCCCGGAACACCGTTGCTGCCGCTGGTTGTGTCGTGAAACACCGCCGCGCCGCCGGCTGCCTGTTTCGTGGCCAGTCCATAAAAAGTTGGGTTGGCATTGCCCTGCCTGGCATTGGTCTTTTGCACGATCAACGCCATCAACCCGGCAAAGGAAGGCGACGATGCCGACGTACCCCCGACCGAGCCGAGCCCGCCATTCTGCACGATCAGGTATCCATCGTGGCCCGCCGCGCTAAGCGAAACGTCGGGCACATAGCGATGATTGTCGTTGGGCACACCCGCGCCAGCCTGCCACGATGGTTTCACGTAGACAACGCTCGCTCCGCCGCCGCCCGCCCACAGACCCGATCCACCACCCACCGCTCCGCTCTCGTTCCAAACCGTTTCCGGAATGTAGCTCAACGCGGACCCGTACGTGGATGCGTTCGTGTTGGGAGACCAATACTGATTCGGGTTGGCGGTGTCGGTGAACTCCAATCCCCCGACGCACACGTTATATGGCGTGGAACTCAGCCCGCTGACCGCGGCCGCCGTTCCGCTGGACCCGTAGGGAGCATCGCAGCCCGCGGCTCCGCTATCGCCCGCGGACACAAATGCGGTGATGCCTTCAGCGGCGGCTTGCGACCACAAGCTGTTCCAGAAAGCGTTTTCAGGCCCGCCCATGTAGGCTTCGCACAATCCGAAACTGGTGCTCATCACGGGCGCCAGGTTGCGATTGACGATGTATTGCGCCGACAGATCCACGCCGTCTGTAGTGTTGGTCGAGGCTGAGACCACCAGTTGCACCGCCGCCTTTTGGGCCACTGCCCCGGACCATTCGACATCCAGCAGGGCCTCGGTTTGGTCGCCCGGTTGGATGCCCGGATTGGGCCCGTTGAGAACAACCGTCGGATTGTTTACCGGCAGACCCATGGTGCTCCGGAACAAGGTGACATCGGAAACCGCGATATTGCTGCGGCCGACAATCGCAATGCTCTGGCCCGTGCCGTTGACGGACGCCGCATAGAGCGCCGCGACGTCGTAAATAATGGCGAAATCGGCGGGCGCCAGGTAGTGGGCGCTGCCGTAGGTGAAGTCCGGGTTGACCTTGTGCATCGGCTGCTTGCGGAAATCGTGCAGTGAAGCGATGCCATGAACCACGGGAGCTAACGCGGCCGGAATCGAAACATCGCTCGCGTTCGCCAGATGCCGCGCGCCATTGACGTTGTAGTGGCGCATGCTGGTGTGGAATGCGGTCTCCACCTGTTCTACGCTGCCGCTGAACACCATCGCGCGGCGGCCCTCGGTGATTTCGTCAACTTGAAAACCGTGTCCGGTCAGCCAGCCGGAGACCTCGGCGAGATCGGAATCGGAAACTCCAAACTGCTGTCCAAAGCTCTCTGGCGTCAACCATTGGTGATACAGCGGCGACTCCGGATCCTGCTGGGCGTCCAGCAAAGTCTCCAATGCTTTCTGTTGCTCCCCATCGGGCGACAGCACCAGAATCATCTTTTCCAGACGGGTTGTGGGAGCTGCCGGTCCCGCGTCAAACTCTGGTAGCGCGCGCGGATGCCGGCTGGATAGAACAACTACGGTCGACTGATCGTCGATGGGCAACGTGATCCTATTTGTTCTGACTTGGGCGTGTGTTGCGGATATGAACACAAAAAGACTGGCGAGCCCGATGGCCCTTCGAAGAATTTGCATGTTATTTTTGCCGATGCTGTCTTATCGGCCCCCAATAGACCAGGCGCGCGTGTATTTCGACCTACTACTGGGTCAGGGCAATCACCTACGCCAGTAAGTCGCTATAATCGCGGTTCGCCCTTCGATCATGTCCCACGCCTGTTATCTCGACAATCTCCCGCCAACTCCGCTGGTCCCCGTCCAACTGGTCCCGGAGGATCCGGTCATTTGGGTAAAGTTGGAGTTTCTTAATCCCAGCGGTTCCACCAAGGACCGCATCGCGCGCCATATCCTCGGCTTGGCGCTGAAGAATGGCCAGGTGCGGCCCGGCAGTCTGGTGGCGGAAGCTTCCAGCGGATCGACCAGCATCGCCATGGCGCTGGTTTGCGCGCAGCTCGGATTGCGGTTCACGGCGGTGATGCCGGTGGGCGTGAGCAATGAGCGAGTCCTCATGATTCGCGCGCTCGGCGGCGAGGTGAGACTCACGCCGAAAGAAGACGGCATCGCCGGCGCGATCGCCGAGACGGAACGGCTGGGCGCGTTTTTGCCGAAACAGTTCGACAATATCGAGAACGCCAACGCCCATCGCCATGGGACGGCGCAAGAGATCCTGCGGCAGATTCCCGGAAACCAAGTGGACGCGGTGGTCAGCGGCGTGGGCACCGGCGGAACGCTGGTTGGTCTCTATCGCGGTTGCCACTGCCTTGTGCCGGTGCTGGCGCGGCCTATCGAACTCGGCGGAGAGGCGCAAGGTGGATCGGTAGAAGTGGAGTGTTGCAGCTTTAGCTCCCGCATACCCGGAGTGGTGGACAGCGTATCGACGATCTTTCGCGCGGCGGACATGCCCACGCTGGTGACGATGGAGATTCACGCCTCAGACGCCCTGGCGATGACGCGGGCCCTGATCCGGCTGGGATTTCCCGTGGGCCCGAGTTCGGGGCTGAATTTCCGCGCCGCGCTCGAGTATGCGCGCACGTTGAAGGACCCGCAAGCGCGCGTGGTCACCGTGTTCCCGGACCGCATGGAGCGCTACTTCACGACCGATCTGTTTGGACCGTTTCGGGATTCCGCTAGTGCTGGAGTTCCGTGAAACGGGCGATAGGCCTTCCAAACCATCGTCCTCCCTAGCCGCAAAACTGATGAGTCCTTTTTCAATCGCGCAACTGCAAGCTTGCGCAGTGCGCTAATGGTCTGGCGGCAGCACCTGCAA
>DATFZA010000510.1:0-3024 GCA_035314765.1 Bryobacteraceae bacterium | reverse complement strand
GCTGATTCGCGAGCACTACCTGACCGGCGAGGTGACCGGACAGTGGGACCAGGCCACGAAGGATGCGCTGACCCGCTACCAGGAGGCGAATGGTTGGCAGACCAAGTCCCTGCCCGACTCGCGCGCGCTGATTAAGCTGGGGCTGGGGCCCGACAAGACGGGACTGTTGAATCCCGACACGGCGGTTATGTCTTCTCCGCACGAACTGGGCACTCCCCACGACGCACTGCCAGGAGGCTCGTCCCAGCAGTAGAACTCGTTGAATTCTGGGGCTTTGGGGGCGCGGCTTGGTCCGCGCCTTTTGCTTTTCGGGAATCGATTCCCAACTTAGACCAGCGGGCGCGCGGAAATGGATTCTTAAGGCATCAGACCGGCACTTTCGATGTACAATTCAGTCGCGCCGGGGGTTGGTCGTCTGCAGGAACCACCAAGACTTAGCCGACAAATCCGCGAGCAGCAATGCCGTCCCGCGTTAGAGGAGGAGCCTGTGAAATTCAAGAGCGCGTTGGCCTCATTGATCCTGGTTGTACTTTGTGTATCGTTAGCAGATTTGCAAGGGCAGGCGACCGCAACCACCCCGGCTGCGGCAACTCCGGGTGCACCGGCGGCAGCGCAGGGGCGGAAAAAGCGCGTCGCCGTCTTTGACTTCGACTATGCGACTGTCCAAAGCGCCTCCCAGGCGGCGTTCGGCACCAACGTCGACGTAGGACGCGGTATCTCCGACCTCACCGTGAAGTACCTGGTGCAGGACGGGACCTACTCGGTCATCGAGCGCAAGGCGATGGACAAGATCCTGACCGAGCAGAACTTCTCCAACAGCAATCGCGCCGATGCCACTTCGGCGGCGAAGATCGGCAAGCTGCTGGGCGTGGATGCCATCATCGTGGGCAGCGTGACGCAATTCGGCAACGACACCCAGAACACAAAAGTCGGTGGCGGTGGCGGCAACTGGGGTCCGTATGGTGTCGGTGGCTTCGGACACAAGAAGTCCAAGGCAATCGTGGCTGTGGATGCCCGCCTCGTGAACATCGATACCGCCGAGATCATGGGTGTGGCGTCCGGTAAGGGCGAGTCAAGCCGCGAGAGCACCTCATTACTCGGTGGCGGCGGCAACTGGCATGGATGGGGAGGCGGCGCGGTCGATTTCGGCAGCAGCGACTTCCAGAACACCATCCTCGGCGAGGCGGTCAATGCTGCCGTCAAGCAGATGAGCGGCGAGCTGATTGCCGACAACGGCAAGCTGGTGGCCCGCACCGTGCACGTCGAGGGCCTGGTAGCGGCGGTGGACGGCGGCCAGATCGTGCTGAACGTCGGCGGCAAGGCCGGCCTGAAGGTCGGCGATCAGCTCACTGTGGAGCGCGTTACCAAGGAGATCAAGGATCCATCAACCGGCCAGGTGATTCGCCGCATGTCTTCACCGGTTGGCGTAATTCGTCTGACCGATGTCGACGACGTTTCTGCCGTTGGCACGGCAGTCTCGGGTGCGGGCTTCAAGGTCGGCGACGCCTGTAAGACGGTAACCCAATAACGGCAGTTGTTCTGGACAAATCAAGGGTGCGGAGCCATCCGCGCCCTTTCTGTTTTTGGACATTTACAGCAAAGAAGCGTCACGAATCGCTGGGTGCCCCAGGTTCGCGCCCGTCCATTGGGCGCTAACCTGGGATGCGAGTTTCTTCGATCGCCTCTCTCACTTGTTCCACCGCCCACCGAACTTCTTCCGCCGTGATGACCGCAGGTGGCGCAATCATCACGTGGTCGCCGCGCTTGCCATCCACGCAACCTTGCATCGGATAGAGCACCACGCCACGTTTCATCGCGCATTCGGTGACGCTCGCGGCAAACTTCTTTTCCGCCGGATAAGGATCCTTGGTTCGCTTGTCGGCAACAAACTCCACCGCCCACAACAAGCCCAGTCCGCGCACATCGCCCACGCAGTCCAGCTTCCACAACTGCTGTAACTCGTCTCGCAGAACTGACGCAACGCTTCCGCTGACAGCAGAATCAGCCGCTTCGACTAGTCCACCTTCCAACACACGCTTCAGCACAGCGCGGCCCGCCGCTACGCAAACCGGGTGTCCGTTATAGGTGAAGCCGTGCAGCAACGTGCTTGTGCCGTTGGCTATGGCGTCGACCACGTGCCGCTGGGCGATAACGGCGCCAAGCGGCACGTAGCCGCTGGAAATGCCCTTGCCGGCGGCGATAAGGTCGGGCGCCACCTCAAAATGGTCCATGGCGAAGCGGCGTCCGGTGCGGCCGAATCCTGTCATGACTTCGTCGGCGATGAGTAGAATCTGCTGCTCGTGGCAAATCTCCGCAACGCGCTTCACGTACGACGGCGGAGGCGCGGCCGCTCCCAGTGTGGCACCACTGACCGGCTCCATGATGAACGCCGCAGCCGTGCCTTGCGTCTCGGCAATGGCCCGTTCGACCTCGGCGGCATACTTCAGGCCGCAGTCAGCACATCCATTGCTGCAGTCATAACGACACCGGTAGCAGTATGGAATGCCCGCCTTGGGAAACTCCCGCAGCATCGGCAAATAAATCGAGCGTCGCGCCTCATTACCACTCACCGCCATGGCTCCGATCGTTGCCCCGTGATAGCTCTGGCGGCGGCTGACCACCTGGTAGCGCTCTGCATGTCCGCTCTCCACTTGGTACTGGCGCGCTAGCTTCAGCGCGCTCTCGACCGATTCCGAGCCTCCGCTGGTGAAGAACACCGCGCCGTCGCGAAAGGCCGGTCCCGCAAACTCCAACAGCTCCCGTGCAAATTGTTCGGCTACATCGGTGGTGAAACGGCTCGAATGAGCGAACTCAAGCTGCGCCGCTTGCTCCGTCATGGCGCGAACAATGCCAGCATCGCCGTGCCCGATGAAGTTCACGACGGCGCTGGAGGCGAAATCGAGAAGCTTGCGTCCTTCGGCGTCATACAACCACACGCCGTCACCGCGAACTGCCACGGGGTAGGCCTTGTTCAGCGAGCGGTGCAACACCGCAGATCGACGCGCAGCTACGGCAGAATGGGTC
>DATFZA010000509.1:0-4045 GCA_035314765.1 Bryobacteraceae bacterium | reverse complement strand
CGCTCTTGACTTCCGTGGTTACCCGGACGCGGGCGCATCCACTCAGCAAAACCGCGGCGGCAAGCGCGGCCAACAAGACAGAGATTCGCATAAGAATGATCCTGTCTTATTTTCGGCGGAATTCTCTAGGACCGTTAGGATGCGGCCGCTTTGCGGAGAGCGGCGATCCGCGGCGCACGGCTCTTGGGGCTATCCAGGCTAAATGATCGCGCGTCGCCCAGTTGTTCCCGAATATAGCTCTCGGTGCGCGCCACAGCTTCTTTCAAGGCGCCATCTGCCTTCACGAAGCTAGTCCAGGCAATCGCGCCGCTGTCGGGCTCAAACTCCCATAGTCCAATCACGCGCCCGCGGTCGAGAATGGCATTGCACTCCAAATCCTTCACTGCGCCCAGCTGCTTAATCCTGTCCCGATCCTCGGGCGCGATCAATTGCGACAGTTCCCGGCGCAGCAGAAAAAAACTATCCACAACGCTGACCAGCGCATACTGCGGTTTCTTCAAAGGCGGCATCGCGGCAAAGGCATCGGCATCTTCCGGAAAAGCCAGCCGGTCCTCCAACGCAGTAAGCCGCAACGGCTCCAAAGCGGCTTTAGCTATCTTGACGCCTAAGGCGGAAAACCACTGCCATTCCCCAATCGTCGCGGGACCGATCCAGCGGAAGAATCGCCGGGCCAGCTCGGTGCGCGCCTCCTCCACGCTCAGCGAAAATTTCGCCAGCGGGTTGGGCTTCCACAGCGTATAGCGGTAACGCTGTTGATCCAGCCGTCCATTTATCGGCACGCGCCGGATTTCTCCCCAGTTCTGTAATTTGCCAAGCGCCAGCGGCAGCGTCGTCGAGACTCCTTTTTTCTTGCCTTCTTCGCCCAAACTGCGCGCCGCGCCGCCCACGGATTCCCGGATCTGTTCCGGCTCCAACTCTCCTTTCTTCAACGCCGCGAGCACGGCATCGCTCAATTTTTCGATCTCCTTATCGGTCACGCCCAGTTTCCTGGCCCCGCTCATGTCGCCGTCCGCGAACTCCTGGCCCACCTTCAGACCCAGCGCGAAATCCTCTTTGGGCAAGACGTAGGTACAGCCGCGCGCGGCCGGCAGTTCATGAATGTCGAGCTTGGCCACGGCGGTGTCGGCCTGCTCGCGGGTGATGCCCGCGCGGCTGAACAGTGTAAAGTACGGCCCCGATCCACCCACGCTGCGGGCCCAGCCCGCGGCAGCCAGGACCTCCTCCGGTTTTCGCCCCTGAAAACTACCGTCCAGCCCCTGACGGCGCCACCACCACGCCCGCAATCGAGTGTCGTCCATGCGCTAAGTGTATTATGCTGGGAGCGCTATGAAAAGCGCATGTTTTCTGCTCTTCTCGGCTGTCGTTGCCATCGCCCAGACAACTACAACCCGCATTCCCTTTGTCCGCGCGGTGGGTCAAGCGACCGTCGCCGTAACTCCGGACCAAGCCAAAATCGATTTTAGCGTCACTACCCAATCCAATACCGCTCAGAGCGCAGCCTCGAGCAACGCCACCCTCACTTCCGCTGTGATCGCGGCGCTCCAATCGGTGTTGGGCATGAATGCCGGCATTCGCACTATCGGATACTCGCTCACTGCCTTGTATTCGTATCCGCAGAATCAGCCAGCCGTCCTCACCGGGTATTCGGCCACCAATACAGTAGAAGCAACGGTGACTGACCTCAGCAGTGTAGGCAGGGTGATCGACGCCGGAATTCAGGCCGGCGCCACGCAGGTCGCCGGGCTGACGTTCGGGCTGCAGAACCCGCAGCCCGCCGTCACTCAGGCGCTGAATCTGGCGACCGCTCAGGCTAAGTCCAACGCCGATGCCATCACATCGGGTCTAAGCATGCACACCGGCGCCGTGCAGACGCTTCAGCAGGCCACCGATACAGCGTCGCCCACGACGGTGCCTGGCACTACCGCGACGGTCACTCCGGTGCAAGTGGGAACCGTTTCCGTCTCCGCCACCGTAACCGCGGAGTTCGCCATAACGCCCTAAAATCCGCCCGTAACCTCTAAGACCTGCCCGGAAACATAGTTCGATAGCGGCGACGCAAAGAACACAATCACGCCGCCTGCTTCCTCCGGAGTCCCGCCGCGTCCCATCGGAATAAACGACAGATTTCCCAGCCGCTCCTCCGGAATGCCCAGGGCGATCGTCTTGCCCTCGCGCTCAATGGTTTCGCCTTTCTCTTTGGCCTGCGTCAAGCGCGTTTCGATCCTCCCATAGGCAATGGCGTTCACCTGGACATTGAACATTCCATACTCCTTGGCCAGCGTTTTGGTCAGCCCGACCACGCCTGCCTTGCCGGCGGAATAATTCGCCTGGCCAAAATTGCCGCGCGTGCCGGAGGTCGAACTGATATTGATAATTTTGCGCGCCTTGGCCTCGCCGTGCGCGTCTTTTTCCTTCTTGGCGGTCTCGCGGATGTACGCCGAGGCGGCGCGCGCCATGCGGAAGGGTGCGGTCAGATGCACCGCCAGCACCTGCTCCCATTGCTGATCGGTCATTCTGTGCGACATTCCATCCCAGGTGTATCCCGCGTTGTTCACCAGCACGTCCAGTCCGCCAAAACGGTCGATCGCCGTCTTAACGATCTTGTCCGGAAACGCCGTATCGGTCACGTCTCCCGGCACGCCGATCGCCTCTCCGCCCGCCGCCCGAATCGCTTCCGCTGCCTCTTCGGCCGGCTTGGCATCTATGTCGCTGACCACAATACGGCCGCCGTGCTGCGCGCACAACTCCGCTGCTGCCCGGCCGATGCCGCGTCCCGAACCGGTGATGACGATCGATTTGCCTTCCAGTAGTCTCTGCATAAGTTGTCGCAGCGATTATACTGCACGCAAAACCAGGGACGGACGAGACGTTCCCCAGTTTTAGAAACCCGGGGACGGACACCTCCGTCCCCGTTTGAGCGTGATAAATTAGCAACGTCATGAACCTGGACCTCACCGATCGGGAAAAAGCATTCCGCGATGAACTGCGCGCCTGGCTCTCCTCGAACTTACCTCGGGGCTGGAAAAAAGAATACACCAACGCGCCCGATCTGCACCAACGATTCGACATTCTGCGCCGTTGGCAGCGCACCGTCTACGATGGCGGCTGGGCGGGCGTTTCCTGGCCCAAGGAATACGGCGGGCGCGGCGCCAGCATCATGGAGGAAGTCATTTTCCAGGAAGAGATGGCCCGGTGTGAAGCGCCCTCCATGGCTGGCGTCCTGGGACTCACCATGATCGGGCCCACCATCATCGCTCAAGGAACGCCCGAACAAAAGCGCCGCTTTCTCGCGAAAATTCTCAGCGGCGAGGAGATTTGGATCCAGGGCTTCTCGGAACCCAACGCCGGTTCGGACGTAGCCGCTCTGCGCAGCGAAGCAAAAATCGACGGAGACCATTTCATCGTCAATGGCCATAAGGTCTGGACCAGTTGGGGCTACGCAGCCGACTGGTGCGCCTTGGTGGTGCGCACCGACGATCAGGCGCCGAAGCACAAGGGCCTCAGCTACCTGCTCGTGGATATGCATCTTCCGGGAGCCTCGGTGCGCCCGCTGCGCCAGATCACCGGCGAATCCGAGTTCACGGAATTGTACTTCGAAAACGTCCGCGTGCCGAAAGACTGCCTGCTGGGCAAACTGAATGACGGCTGGAACGTTGCCCTCAACACTCTCATGCATGAGCGCAATACCTATGGCAGCACCATGCCGGTGGTCTTTCGCCGTCAATTGAACCGGCTGCTGGAACTCGCCAGAACGTTGGAAAAGGATAAAGACGCGGTGATGAGGCAGAAGCTCGCGCAATGCCACATAGAGCTGGAAGTCTTCCGCCTTACACAAATGCGCGCGCTGTCCCGGGTGAACGCGCACGGAGTTCCCGGCCCGGAAGGTTCCGTGTTGAAACTCCTGTGGAGCGAGTTCAACCAGCGCATGGAGCAGATCGCCATGGAGTTGCTTGGCCCCTTCGCTCAACTCGAAGGCGGGCCTCATGCGATCGATTCCGGTGAGTGGTCGCACAGCTATCTACGCTCACGCGCGTCGACTATCGCC
>DATFZA010000508.1:0-5255 GCA_035314765.1 Bryobacteraceae bacterium | reverse complement strand
CGCGGGCGGCCACGTCATTACAACTTCGATTGAACACCCGGCGGTGCTTAATCCGTGTGGCAGTTTACCGTCTGTCACTACAGTGTCGGTGGGCTCGGACGGCGTGGTCGACCCCGCAGACATTCGGCGGGCTTTGCGTCCGGAGACCGTGCTGATTTCCGTAATGCACGCGAACAATGAACTGGGCACGCTGCAGCCGATCGCGGAAATTTCCGCGATTGCCCGGGAAGCCGGTGTGCTGTTTCACGTGGATGGCGTACAAGCCGTTGGCAAAGTGCCCGTCGATGTGGAAGCGCTGGGCGTGGATTTGTATTCGGTGAGCGGGCACAAGCTGTATGCGCCCAAGGGAATTGGCGTTCTCTTCGTCCGCAAAGGCACGCGGCTGCGGCCGCTGTTGTTCGGTGGCAGGCATGAGCGGGACCGGCGGCCCGGCACCGAAAATGTGCCTGGCGCGGTGGCGCTTGGTTGCGCGGCGGAAATCGCCCGTGATTCGCTGGCGGCGGAGGCGCAGCGCGTCGCGGCGTTGCGCGATCGCCTGGAGCAGGCGGTCCTCGGGAATATTCCGGACGCGCATGTCAACGGCCGCACCGCTGCCCGCACGCCCAATACCTCGAACGTCCGCTTTGACGGCATTGAAGGCGAGGCCATTGTGATCTCGCTCGACTTGAAAGGGTTTGCAGTGTCGAGCGGTTCGGCTTGTTCCAGCGGCGCCGTTGAGCCATCGCATGTTCTCATCGCCATCGGCCTGAGCGCTCAGGACGCGCGCTCCAGCGTGCGTTTTTCGCTCGGCCGCTCTAATACCGCGGAACAGGTAGACGCCTTGGTGAACTCGCTCGCCGAATCCGTGGCGCACCTGCGCAGATTGTCGCCGGTGTATGCCTGACCTCATCGCCGTCGCCATGTCGGGCGGAGTCGACAGCTCCGCCGTTGCGGGACTGTTGCGCGAACAGGGACATTCGCTGGTTGGTTTGACCATGCAGCTCTGGAACCAACGTCGTCTGCCGGAATTGGCGCCCGAGGGCGGCGCTGTCGGACGCTGTTGCTCCCTCGATGACGTTTACGACGCCCGGCATGTCGCTCAGCACCTGGGCATCCCGTATTACGTAGTCAATTTCGAGAAGCGCTTCGAAGAGACCGTGGTGCGCCCTTTCATCGACGAATATCTGGCTGGGCGCACGCCCATCCCGTGTACGCTATGCAATAACTTCGTCAAGTTCGATCAGTTTCTGGAGATGGCGGAGGGCGTGGGCGCGCGCAAAGTGGCTACCGGCCACTACGCGCGCATCTCCTTCGATGAGGCAACCGGCCGCTATCAGTTGCGCCGGGGCCGCGATGCCGGCAAGGACCAAACGTATTTCTTGTTCGGCTTGAAGCAGGAACAATTGGCCCGCACATTGTTTCCGCTGGGGGATTACACCAAGCCGCAAGTGCGCGAGTTGGCGGAGCGCCTGGGGCTGGCAGTGGCTACCAAGCCCGATAGCCAGGAGATTTGTTTCGTCCCTAATGGCGACTACGCGGCGTTCATCGATTCGTATTTTCGCGAACAAGGCTTGCCTGCAACGCCGATGCATGGCGAGATTGTGGACACCGCGGGCCGCGTGGTAGGCGAGCATCAAGGCGTGCATCACTTCACGGTCGGCCAGCGCAAGGGCTTGCGGATCGCCGCTCCGGAACCGCTTTATGTGATCTCGACCAATCCCGCGCAACAGAGAGTGACCGTGGGCCGAAACGAAGACTTGCTTCGCGTCCGCATGCTCGTGAAAGAAGTGAATTGGATCTCTATTGCGCCGATCAAAGCGCCGGTTCGTGCCTCGGTGAAGATTCGCAACCGGCATGACGCGGCCGGGGCCACGCTGTATCCTTCGTCGCTGCAAGACCGCGTGGAAGTGCATTTTGACGACCCGCAGCGCGCCGTCACGCCCGGCCAGGGAGCGGTGTTTTATGACTCCGATCTGGTGCTGGGCGGAGGTTGGATCGAATAGGCCTTCTCGTCAGCTTCGTCTTCTGGTCCCTCGCGCACGGTCCGCTTGGGCTGGCGCGGTTCTATTTTGCAGTATTGGATAAGTTCTATCCGCGTCTGCGCCGCGTCGCGCGCCGCAACCTGGAACTGGCGTATCCTAAGGCGTCCTCTACTGAACGTGAAGCGATTATCGATCAGGTTTTCGCGTCGTTGGCGCGAATGCTGTGGACCTTCGCGCGCTTGCCCGCTATTAACGCCGGCAACGTAAGCCAGTGGATCCGCTATGACGGGCTGGAGCATTTTCAGGAAGCGAAAAAACAAGGACGCGGTGTTTTGTTTGCGACCGCGCACCTCGGCAACTGGGAGCTGAGCGCCTTTGCGCACGCGCTGCTTACTGAGCCCATGGATATTGTGGTCCGGCCACTCGACTATCCAGGCATCGATCAAGTTGTCGAGGCACGCCGCCAGCTCTCCGGCAATCAAATCATCGGCAAATGGGACGCCGCCCGGCCGATTCTGCGCGGCCTCGCCGCCAATCGCGCCGTCGGAATTCTGATGGACCAGAACACCACGCTCAATGAAGGAGTCTTCGTCGATTTCTTCGGTACTCCGGCCTGCGCCAACGTGGCGTTCGCGAAAATCGCCGCCCGCACCGGCGCGCCTGTGATTCCCGGTTTTGCGATTTGGTCGCAAGAAGAAAATCGCTACATTCTCAAGTTTTATCCGCCCGTCCCGATTACCGGCGACGCTGTCCAGGACACGCAAGCGCTGCATGCTGTGCTCGAACAGGTCATCCGGGAACATCCGGGCCAGTGGTTATGGATTCATCGGCGCTGGAAGACTCGACCGCCAGGCGAACCTCCTATTTACCGTTGAAACGCGCGTGGGTTTGGACGTGAACTTGCGGATGGTGCGCCAAATGTAGGTTGCAAGCCAAATCCAGCGATCAAGCAGGGGTCTTGATACCCAACAGCTTGGCTTTGGCTGTTCTCCAAGCAGGGTGCCGGACTTCACCAAAGTTCTTCTCGAAGTAGTCTAATTGTGTAATTAAGGTAAGCACGAGTTGGGCCGCGTGTTCGGGTGGCATGACTATGCCTACTCTTGCACGAGGTTGATCTTCTACCATCGTTTCAGCAAAACTGATTCTAAAATCCATAAACGATGATGAGATCGCACTTACATTGGAATACGTAAAGCTATCCGGGAACGGAATAGTAATAGTGAGTTCCTTAACGGAGCCTTCAGGGAGTTCAGCGGGCAGGCTTGATTGCGTTTCTGGCTTGTCGGATTCCATGGATTTTCTACCCGGCCGCCGGCATGCTGGTATCAGTTACGTACTCTTTATGTTGTGTCTTATTTTGCAGTTGGCTCGATCTATGTATCACCAGCATGTTCGTTCGTTGCGAAAATGGTTGTGGATTAGGGGCGTTGCCCATATCAAAAGGCCAAAGTGCGAGGTAACTATCTTCAAATCCTTTATCATTATCAAAGCTTTGGACCTCAAGAAACTTCTCATCCTGAAGATTGCTGTACCACCGCCCAAGCTGGCTAAATGATACAAAGCCTCCCACAAACGCGCAATCAAAGCCCGCTCCGATTCTAATTAACGTATTGACAGTGAGATTGCCGTAGCTTGGATCCTCAGCACGTGAAATCACGCCCTGCGTTAATGCTGAAGACTCAGCCAGCTCAGCCTGAGACCAGCCCCGCTGTTTCCTCAATACGCGAATCTGTAGCGGCACCATGCGCTTCACGACCGATGCGGCAAAGCTCTCACGATACTTTTTGCTGCGGGCAAGCTTTCCCTTCAGGCTAGACAGTGCGGTCACTTAACGATGCCTCCCTGCGTAGGACTTTTCCTTTACGCGTAGCCGCGAGATCGAACGCGTCCGGCGGGTGATAAACTCTGCCTTTTTTGTAACATCCAACATAGATTGAAAAGACCCTGTAGCCAGGACCAAAGAAACCCGCCGGCCGATACTGCACATTGCCACTCTTGAACCGAATCTCACAAAGCCCGTCACGCCCAAGATGCTCGAATTCCCACATTCCATGCCAGTCGTCCGCGATTGATAACGTCTTGAGCGTAACGTCAAATTCGGCTTGGGCTGCCACAGGGAGAGCCAAGTACCACTCTTCGATGAGGTTGTTCCCCGCCGGCGAACAGTAATCCTTGAAACTCCATACAGCCATCTTAACCTGAATCGTTGCAAGTATGCAATATTACATTTGCAGGCGTTGACCCGTCACATGCAATATTGCACACTACGCGGATGTTATTCAAAGCAAAGAGCTAGCCGGCCACGGTCGCCGCTGGCCCAATCAAACTCTTACCTTTGGCGGGTTGGCCAGAGTGGTCGAATGCGAGGACTAGATCGGTAAACGGTGGCCCTTCCACTGTTCTCGGGACCTTTTACCTGCCGCCAGGTTAATTCCCTGGTGAAGGTGCTAACTTCCACCTGGGAAAAGAAACGCACAGCCGAAGCCGCACGAGTCTGAAAACTCAGTATCCGGCTTTTGACTGTGGAACTCAAGAGGAGAATACGTGACTCGTTCACAAGTGTCGGACGATGCCGAAAGTTTGGGAGGTGGAGTAATCCCCAGCGCCATCAATATATGCGATGCCGCAAGGTGTTCATGGAACGAAGAGAGGATCACTTTGGACGGCAGGTCTTGGCGTGCTGGCTGAGCGAACGCGATTGGAAAGCGTGGGACGAACAAATCGAGCGTGATTTCGCGCCTGGCGGGCGTGGTATGGCGCTGTTTGCCGAATTGGAGCTGGAATTTCCGAGGGCAAGACTCGCCCGATGACAGCGGGATTTGCGGAACGGCGTAAATCCGGCTCGAGCAGATACGGCGTCAGGCTGATAAATAATGCGTTCTCTTTGCTGACAATCCGCTACATCCCTCATTGCACTTGAAAGCCGTTGGACCGTTCTGGTCGGTGCGTGTTTCGGGCTCATATCGGGCGTTGGCCATTCGGAAGAAGGATGTGTTCCATTGGTTTTGGATCGGGCCGCATGACGAATACGACAAGATCGTTAAGCGCAGGTGAGTCTACCGACGGAGGACCCGGATCGCCAGGCGACCCGCCTATTTACACTTGAAGCGCTCGTCGACTTCCACCTGGTATCCGCTGACCAGCCGGTTGGTTTCGTTGGCCATGCCCACCACCGCCATCAGTTCGGCGAACATGGCGTCCGTCATGCCGGCCTTGCGCGCGGCCGCGGTGTGTGAAGCGATGCAATACGGGCATTGGTTGCTCGCGCTTACGGCCAGATAGATCATCTCCTTG
>DATFZA010000507.1:0-10256 GCA_035314765.1 Bryobacteraceae bacterium | reverse complement strand
GTACTTGAGAAGAAACTCCGTTACGGCATGCATCGAGGTTATTGTACCTGTACACTTGAACATGGCTCGCACTATCCTTCTGGGCATGGCGCCCGCGCTGGCCCTCGCCGCGCTCGCGTGCGCCCAGCCGTACGACCTGGTCCTCGAAAACGGCCACATTATCGATGGCACGGGTTCGCCCTGGTATGCGGGCGACATCGCCATTCAGAACGGCCGGATTGCGGCCATCGGACGCCTGAGGGATGCGGCTGCCAAACGGCGCATCGATGTACATGGTTTGGTAGTCGCGCCCGGCTTCATCGACATGCTGGGCCAGTCGGAGACTTCGATCCTGGTCAATCCACATTTGCCTTCGAAGATTTACCAGGGCATCACCACCGAGATCACCGGTGAAGGCAACTCGGCCGCGCCGCTCAACGACAGCATCCGCAAGGCCGATGCTGCGTCCTGGGAACACTACGGCGTCAAACCGGATTGGAGCACCTTCCGCCAATACTTCGCCCGCTTGGAGAAGCAAGGCATGGGAATCAATCTCGCCAGTTACGTGGGCGCGACGCAGGTGCGCCGCATGGCGCTCGGCGACGATAACCGCGCGCCTTCGGCCGCGGAGCTGGACCACATGAAGGCGCTGATCCGCCAAGCGATGCTGGATGGCGCCATCGGTCTATCCACTGCGCTGCAATACGCGCCCGCGCCTTACGCTACTACCGAAGAACTGATCGCATTGGCTTCAGAAAGCGCCAAGTACGGCGGAGTTTACGCGTCCCATATGCGCAGCGAAGGAGACGCGATTATGGCGGCGCTCGATGAGGCCATCCGCATTGGCCGCGAGGCGCACATTCCGGTCAATATTTGGCACCTGAAAGCAGCCGGCAAGCAGAACTGGGGACGTATGCCGGAGATCGTCGCCCACATCGAGCAGGCGCGGCGCTCGGGCGTCGATATCGCCGCGAACACTTATGCCTATCCAGCCTGGTTCAACTCGTTCTCGGCGTTTATTCCTCCCTGGGCGCACGATGGCGGCGACGCCAAGCTGATTGAGCGGCTGAAGGACCCCGCAATGCGGGCGCGCATTCGCCAAGAGATGACGACGCCTTCAAAGGACTGGGACAACGAGTGGCAGGAGATTCCGGGGGCCGAGGCGATTCTGCTGAGCGTAGCGCAGAGTCCCAAGCTGATTCCGCTGCAGGGCAAGAACATCGCCGAGATCGCCAAGCTCCGGAGCAAGGACCCGATCGATACCATCTTCGATGTATTGATTGAGGACCGGGCGTTTACTTCCGTCGCCGTTTTTGGAATGTCGGAGCCGGATGTAAAGCTGGCGTTGCAACAACCTTGGACGTCGATCTGCAACGACTCGCAAGGGACGGCGCCCGATGGCCTGCTGGGGCGCGAACACCCGCATCCCCGCGCTTACGGAACTTTTCCGCGGATCCTGCGGAAGTATGTGCGCGAGGAAAAGGCGCTGACGCTGCCGGATGCCATTCGCAAGTTCAGTTCCCTGCCCGCCGGGAATATGCGCATCGCGGATCGAGGGATTCTCAAGAAGGGATTGTGGGCCGACATCGTGGTTTTCGATCCCGAAACCATCACCGATCGCGCGACGTTCGATCAGCCGAACCAGTTGTCAGAAGGGATGCAATTCGTGCTCGTGAATGGAGTGCCAGTGATTGAAGATGGCAACATGACCCAGGCGCTGCCGGGGAAGGTAGTGCGCGGGGCGGGGTTCGCTGCCGGCCGGTGAAGGAATATCCAATTGTAGACTTTTTTGTATACCGGACATGTTACTATTGTCGAGTGCGCACAACCACCGAAAGCCCCAATATACGCATTAGCGCAAAGGCCAAGGCGACCCTGCGGGACTTGGCCAAACGGGAAAGAAAGCCGATGCAAACAGTGCTGGACGAAGCGATCGAGCAGTTTCGCCGCGACAAATTTTTCCGGGAACTGGACGAGGCCTATGCGCGCTTGCAGGCCGATCCCAAGGGATGGAAAGATGAACTCGAGGAGCGGCGGATCTGGGATCGCACGCTTATGGACGGATTGGAGAAGGAGTGAGTGCGACGGCTGCAATCGAGCCTGTTCGAGGTGAAGTCTGGTACGCCCGTTTTGACCCAGTAATCGGTCATGAGCAAGGGGGTGAGCGACCTTGCCTGGTGATTTCGGATGACCGGTTTAATCAGAGCCGCGCCGATCTGGTGGTCGTAGTGCCCATCACCCGTACCCAACGAGGGCTGGGCTCGCACGTCCGCATGGATCCGCCGGAGGGCGGTCTGAAGACTGTGAGTTTCATCAAGTGTGAAGATATTCGCTCGATTTCGAAACAGCGGCTCCAGTCCAAGCGGGCAAAGGTCGCACCACCGACAATGTTGGCCGTCGAAGACCGGTTGCGGTTGTTATTGAGCCTTTGAAAGCGCCCTTACCGGGTGATCCGCGCGACAAAATTGCCGTCATGAAGCCGACGGCGAGGCGGTCCAAGACGCTGAGGCAAGCAGTTTGCAGGATGGCAGAAAAGCGTTTCTCGAACACTACCGCAATCCGCGTTGCTTGAGATACGCGATCAAATCCGCCGGGTAATCGGTGAGGATGGAGTCGACGCCCGCCGCGATCAGCCGGTCCCAGTCCGCGGGCTGGTTGGCTACCCATGGCAGCACCCGCAATCCCGCGGTGTGAGCGGCGCGTACCTGCTCAGCGGTAACGAAAGTGAACAACGGAGAGACGATCCCGGCGCCCGATTCCTTGGCAATCTTGACGAAATCCAGATTGGGACCCATGCACAAAGCGGACAGTTGAATTCTTGGCTCGAGTTTCTTCATCGCGATTAGAGTCCGGAAATCGAAGGATTCCAGGATTACGCGCGATTCCAGGTGATGTTTGCGGATAATTTCGAGCACCAGCCGGGCGAATTCCTCCGGGGGCGGCGTCATCTCCGGCCCTTGGAGCATGAGCGCACGCGCGCGCCGGTCCAGGTCCTCGCCGCTCGGCTTGGGCTGCGCTACAGACAGTACGATCGCGCGAGCCTCCTCCAGCGTTCGTCTGTGGGCGGTGATCTTGGTTTCAATGTTGAACAGAAACTTGCCTCGTGGAGCGAGCGCGAACACCTCGTCCAGCGTGGGCATGCGCGTGCCAGGCACGGTTTGTTGCCGGGGAAAACCGGGAATGAGAGTAGCGCCGCAATCCCACCGTCTGATTTCCTTGAGCGTCAGTTCATGGATCACGGCGCCGGGCTTCGGGCCCGTGCAGTAGGGCGGATGCAGGATCGGATCGTGTGAAATCACGATCACATTGTCCTTGGTCACCTGCATGTCCATTTCGATCGCGTCGGCGCCGGCAGCAATGGCAGATTCGAAGGAAGGCAGCGTATTTCCCGGACGCATTCCGCCCGCTCCCATCTCGCCTTGCACCTGGATCGTCCTCGGCGCGCCGGCGCCCGCGCACAAGTACGCCAGCGTGGCCAGCAGCGATAACCCTAGGAACGCTATTCGAAGCATGACGCGAGTATATCCCGGAGACGTTAAATCTGTGTGGCTGGCCTAACTCACAACAAGACCGGCAGTTTAGTTTTAGTGAGCGCCAATCCCCTCACTGACGTTCGGGGCTAGACAGGCTAACAGCGTTCAAGAACTCCGGCGGCCGATGATTAGCCGTCACCGGCGGCGGAGTCCGCCGCCGCCAAAACCAGCCCCACCTTAACGCCGGTTCTTCCGATAATGTTCGATCAGCGTGTTAGTAGAGCTATCATGCTTGAGAGCCGAACTCCCCTGCAGCTCCGGCACAATATTCTTGGCCAGCACCTTGCCCAGTTCCACGCCCCATTGATCGAACGATCCGATATCCCAGACCGCCCCTTGTGTGAACACGCTATGCTCGTACAGCGCCACCAGCTTGCCCAGCATCTCCGGCGTCAAGTGATCCGCCAGAATCGTATTGCTGGGGCGGTTGCCTTCAAACTCCTTTTGCGGCGCCAGCCAATCTGGCGTGCCTTCCGCCTTCACCTGTTCCACGGTCTTGCCGAACGCCAGCGCTTCCGACTGCGCGAATACATTCGCCATCAGGAAATCGTGATGCTCTCCGTGCGGGTTCAGCGATTTGCAGAAGCCGATAAAATCGCACGGAATCAACTTCGTCCCCTGGTGGATCAACTGATAAAACGAGTGCTGTCCGTTGGTGCCCGGTTCTCCCCAGAAAACCGGTCCCGTCTCATACGTCACCTTCTTGCCGTCGAGCGAAACGTGCTTGCCGTTGCTCTCCATGGTGAGCTGTTGCAGGTAAGCGGGAAAGCGCTTCAGATACTGATCGTAGGGCAGCACTGCCACTGTTTGCGCGTTGAAGAAATCGTTGTACCAGACCGCCAACAGACCCATGATCACCGGCAGATTCTTCGCGAACGGCGCGGTACGGAAGTGCTCATCCATGGCATGGAATCCACCCAGCATGGCGCGAAAGTTCTCCGGCCCAATGGCTATCATGCTGGAGAGGCCGATGGCCGAATCCATCGAGTAACGGCCCCCCACCCAATCCCAGAAGCCGAACATATTGGCCGTATCGATGCCGAATTTCGTCACCTCGGCGGCGTTGGTGGAAAGGGCGACAAAGTGCTTAGAGATCGCCTTGTCGTCCTTCAACTTGGCCAGCGCCCAGGCTCGCGCGCTTTGCGCGTTGGTCATGGTTTCGAGCGTGGTGAAGGTTTTCGAAGCGATGATGAACAACGTCTCTTCCGCGTCGAGATCGAGTGTGGATTCCACGATGTCGGTGCCATCCACATTGGAAACAAAACGGAAGTTCAGGTCGCGCTGACTGTAGTGCTTCAACGCCTCGTAACACATCACCGGACCCAGGTCGGACCCGCCGATGCCTACGTTGACGATATTCTTGATGCGCTTCCCGGTGTGGCCTTTCCAAGCGCCGCTGCGGATGCGGTTGGAAAACTCGCTCATGTGGTCCAGCACCTCGTGCACTTCCGGAACTACATCCTGGCCATCTACTTTGATGGATGTTCCCTTGGGCGCGCGCAGCGCTATGTGCAGCACCGCGCGGTTCTCGGTGATGTTGATTTTGTCTCCCCGGAACATCGCGTCGATCTTGCCGCGCAGGCCGCTTTCCTCGGCGAGCGAAAGCAACAGCCCGAGAGTTTCCTGAGTGATCCGGTTTTTCGAGTAGTCGAAGTAGAGCCCGAGAGCGTTGGCAGTAAATTGAGTACCGCGCTTTGGATCTTCCGCAAAGAGCGATCTCATGTGGACGTGGCGCATCTTTTCCGAATGCGCTAGCAGTGCCTTCCAGGAAGGACGTTCTGTCGTGCTAGTCATCTGTGCAGTGGGGGTCATCTGTACAATATACCGCTCCAAGCTTCGGAATGCTTGGTGGCCCCGCGCTTTCGTGTTACAAACCGGATGCGAAACGCGTCCGAGCCGAAAAATTGCTATGCTAAACGCCAGATATCAAAACGAAAAGACGGGGCAGGCTGCCATCCTCGGCGACGCCAGGAGGGAGCGCAGTGGTATGAAAAAGATTCTGATCGCGGACGACAAGGCCTCCAGCCGTGAATTGATTCGCACCGTTCTCGAACAATCCGGGCACTCCGTCGTCGAGGCAATCGACGGCAAGGAAGCCCTGCGCAAGGCAGACGAATCTCTTCCCGACTTGATCCTTCTCGACTTGCACATGCCGCGCCTCGATGGCGTCGGAACCCTCCAAGAACTCCGGCGTGACCAGAGGTTCGCCGCCACGCCGATTGTCGCGCTCACCGCCAGCGCCATGCAGGGTGACCGGGAGCGGGCCTTGTCCGCCGGTTTCACCGGCTATATCGCGAAGCCGATCGGATTAAAAGCGCTTCGCAACGAAGTGAATCGCTTCTTGAGCGAAGACCAGAAAGACCTACGGTTGACGGCTCCCGCATAGGCGGCTGAAGAAAATCGTAACCGAGCCGCGCGCGGCAGCAAGCGGTCCCGAAGTCTAGCCCCGAACATTTAGTGAGGGGACCCGGGACCTCCCCAAAGACGTAGCCACCTATCGACGGAGAAACGGTCCTCGCCAACATGCGCCAACAGCAGGTAATAGACGATCGCGTAGATCATCTGCTGGGTCAAGGTATTCCAATCGCCGCGCAACGCCGTGCCCATCGCCAGCGCGCAGATCATCAGACCTCCGAAAAAGAGCGCCCAACGCGTCAGCCAGCCGACGGTAATGAGCAAGCCGAGCCCCAGCTCCAACACCGGCAGCACAACCAGAAAGGCATGCACCAAAACACCTGGCAGCGGCGCATTGGCGAACTCCGGCATGGTTTTCTGGACGAACGAATCAATACCGCCCAGGATCCGTTGGAGACCGTGCAGCAGGATATTCACTCCCAGCGTGAAACGAAAAACGGCATAAGCCAAGGCGCGGTCGCGATCGGACGAAACGTGTGCATTCATGGACGTTCCTTCGCCGGACTAGGTTCACATGGTCAACATCGCCGCCATCAGCTCGATTCCATCCCACAGATTCTGTATCCGCAGATTCTCATTGAAGCTGTGCTGATTGTTATCGTGGTTCGCGATCGGCACGCTGATCGTCGGAACATGCAGAATGTCCTCGATCACCACCAGCGGCGTGCTCCCTCCCGACGTTGGCAGCTTGATCACCTTGCCACGCGCGCTTTCCGCCGTCTGAATCACCAGTTGTGAAATCGGCAAATCCATGGATGTCCGGGCGGCGTTGTAGCCGCCCTCATGCTTCGTCACCTTGGCCACTTTGGCATGCGCTAGCAAGATTTCCGGACTAGGATCGGTGTCGACAACGAAGTATCCTTGTTTACGAATATGCTCGATCAGGCGCCGCGAACACACCTCGTGATCGATGCCTTTGACCAGCCGCATATCGATCGTCGCCGTGGCGGTCGAAGGAATCACATTGCTGGCTTTATCGCCCACGCGCGAACTGGCCATGCCGCGGATATTGAGTGAAGGCAGATTATACAGTTCCAATAAAGACTTGCCGCCGCCGTCTACATGGCCCAGCCACAGCTCCTTCATCAATTCCGGTTCCACCGGCGGAGCAGCGGCGATCGCGCGCTTCTCCGTTCCGCTCAGCGGCTCGATGCCGTCGTAAAAGTGTTCCACCAGGACTTGCCCGTCGTCATCCTTCATCGAAGCCAGCAAACGCGCCAGCATCATCGCCGGATTCGGCGCCCAGTTCCCGTAGTGGCCGCTATGCAATTCGCGCTTCGGACCGTACAGCGTGATATTGACGGTCTCGATACCGCGCGCGCCAAAGACAATCGTCTGCTCCCGGCTCTGGTGCACTGGTCCGTCGCAAATCAACCAGACATCGCTCTTCAACAATTCGTTGTTCGCAGCAATTATGCGTCCCAGATTGGGCGAACCGGCCTCTTCCTCTCCTTCAAAAATGAACTTCACGTTGGATTTGAAAGAAAGTTGCGCCGCTTTGATCGCATCCAACGCCGTGACCATCGCCAGGATCGGAGCCTTGTCGTCCGATGCCGCGCGCGCATAAATTCGCCATTCCGGGCCTGGCTTCGTGTTCTCGTTGAGTTTGACGATCTGCCCATCGCGATCGAGCGACCGGTCGCGCAGCACCGGCTGCCAGGGTGGCGTTGCCCATTCCTTGGGATCGAGCGGCTGGCCATCGTAATGGGCATAAAACATCACCGTGCGCGTCGCGCCGGGAGTCAACAATTCGCCATAGACCGCCGGATTGGCATCCGGCGCTTCCAGTAGCCGCGCCTTAACTCCACGCTTTTCCAGCATCCGCTGAATCAGATTTGCGTTCTTGTGAATGTTTTCGCGGTCGGCGGCCACGTTGGGTACCGACAGCAAATCGATAAACTCGCCGAGAATGGCCTGCTCATGCGCTTGCCGCCACGCGCGCGCGGCTTGCGAAGCCGGATTCGATTGAGCTGCCGCAACCAACGCCCCTGTGAGAACCAGAAACAGAACCAGTTTCATGTTTATAAGAGGATCATGTCACACTTAATGATTCATCCATGACCACGGTCACCCATCTGGAATGCAGCGCCTGCGGCACGCGCCGCGAGGCCGGCAAAATTCACAACCTGTGCGAATGCGGCAATCCGTTGCTGGTCCGCTACGACCTCGCCAAAGTCAAAGCCGAATGGTGCCGCGATGAACTGAAACACGCTCCCAACTCCATGTGGCGCTATTCGCCGGTTCTGCCCGTGCAAAATTCCATCGTGTCTCTAGGCGAAGGCATGACGCCGCTGCTGAAGACCACTCGCATGGGCCTGCCCGATCTATGGATCAAAGATGAAGGACTCAATTCCACCGGGTCGTTCAAAGCCCGCGGACTCTCCTGCGCCATTTCCATGTGCAAAGAATTGGGCATCCGCAAGGTGGCCATTCCTTCCGCGGGCAATGCCGCCAGCGCTATGGCCGCCTACGCCGCCGCGGCCGGAATCGAAGCCCACATCTTTATGCCGAAAGATGTTCCCGAGGCCAATTTTCTCGAGTGCAAAGTGTTTGGCGCTCACGTCACTTTGGTTGATGGCCTGATCGGCGATTGCGGCAAAATCGTCGCCGCGCGCAAAGACGCCGAGGGCTGGTTCGACGTCAGCACGCTCAAAGAGCCCTATCGTATTGAAGGCAAGAAAACCATGGGCTACGAAGTGGCCGAGCAGCTCGGCTGGCAGCTTCCCGATGTGATCTTTTATCCGGCCGGCGGTGGCGTCGGCCTCATCGGCATGTGGAAGGCTTTTGAAGAAATGGAAGCCCTGGGCTGGATCGGTTCCAAGCGTCCCAAGATGATCGCGGTCCAGGCTGCGGGCTGCGCGCCCATCGTCCGCGCATTCGAGCGCGGAGAACCACGCAGCGAGTTCTGGGAGAACGCGCAAACCGTAGCCGCGGGCTTGCGCGTGCCCAAGGCGCTGGGAGATTTCCTCGTACTGGATGCCGTCCGCAAAAGCCACGGCGCCGCAATCGCGGTCAATGATCGGGAACTGGTCGACGCTTCGCTCGATCTGGCCGCGGCGGAAGGCATCTTCGCCGCGCCCGAGGGCGGCGCCTGCGTCGCGGCGCTCCAGCATCTTCTAGCCAGCGGATTTCTCCAGCCCGAGGAGCGCATGGTGATTTACAATACCGGCGCCGGCCTGAAATACATGGAGGCTTTCCAGATCCGCTTTCCACGCCAAGCCGCCAGCGAGCAGGACAAGCTGGGCGGATTGATCACGCCCCGCTAGCCTCTCCTCCCCCACCAAACCCCCAGCGCCACGGCCATCGCCAGATCGTCATGTTCCTTCTCTCCGCGAGACAAATCCCGCCGCTCGCCGAAATCTCCCAGCGCACCGGCCGCAACTCCCTTCGCAGCGCCTCGCCCTCCGGCAACCGCGGTTCCACTTGCAATCCGCCCATCTCCAGCAGCACCGCCAGCCCCTGCATCAAATCCCCCGCTCGCCGCCGATGAACACCACCGGAATCAACCGGCATTCCGAAAACGCCCGCTGCCGCAGGATGTCCAGCACCGCCGCGCCCACGCCGATTTAAAGCCGCGCTCGAAGCCGTCTGCGTCAAACACAACCTCGCGGTGATCCCGTATTTTGCGCTCGCCAGCGGTTTTCTCACGGGCAAGTATCGCACGGAAGCCGATCTGTCGAAGTATCCGCGCGGCGGCCGCGTGAAGAAGTATCTCAACGAACGCGGATTGCGCATTCTCGCCGCGCTCGATCAGGTGGCGAAGAGTCATTGCGCCCAGCCCGGGCAAGTGGCCATCGCCTGGATGATGGCGCGCCCCAGCATCACGGCGCCGATCGCCAGCGCCACTACCATCGATCAGTTGAAGGAGCTGCTGGCCGCGACGCGCATGAAACTCGACGACGCGGAAATCCGCAGTCTGAACGACGCCAGCGCATAGAATGCGGTGGCACAGGCAGCGCCTCCTGCGTAGCCCATCTAGCCCTGTCTAGCCCCGAACGTCAGTGAGGGAATGAGCGCCAATCCCCTCACTAACGTTCGGGGCTAGACAAGGGGTAGACATCGCTAACGGGTTTAACGGGGCACAAACCAGTGTGGGAACCGCTTAGCCGGGCAAACCCGCCTCCCGGCCGAAGAAGTATACACTGAGGCTAAAGTGCCGGACTGGCTCAGTATTCATGAACCGCTGCTGGTGAACACCATTGGGCATTGCGCCGGAGCTGTAGTCTTCGGCATGCTGTTGTACTTCTTCGTTTTGAACTCCTGGCGGGCGCGTGAGCAGCGCAGCATTTTGCCCGCGGTGGCCGCGGCGCTGGCCATGCTCTGGAATCT
>DATFZA010000506.1:0-11238 GCA_035314765.1 Bryobacteraceae bacterium | reverse complement strand
ATCTCCGGCAACGTGCTGGACTCGATCTGACGCCCGGCACTGAGACAAACAAAATGGACACCGCACGTCAGCGCCGCAAAAGCCGTGATGAACGCGAGCGCGGCCAATCCGAAAATCTTTCTGTCGGGCGCTGCGTAAGCGTACACCGCGGCCATCAAAACCACCAGCGCCGGAGCAACCAAGATGATGAGAAATTCGAGAATCGCCAGATAGGGATCCACCTGACGCAGCGGATGGGGATCTGGCGGCCGGACTGCCAATCCCACCAGGCCTGTGGTCACATACACGATGAGAATCGCGACCACGGCCGTTGCCGAATACATGCCCGCGCGGCGGTCTGTCTCCGTCCACTCGCTTTTAGCGTCCCGCAAAGCGCACTCCCGGACCGATCACCACCACGAAGACTACAGCGAGTATGCTGGCCGTCGCGATCCACGGCCAACTCCGTTGGATCGGCATCGGTTCTGGCTCCGAGCCTAAAGGAATACGGTCGCCGTTGAGCCAGTCGATCATCCAAAGTAGGCCGGACGTGCCGCCAAACGTGGACGCCGCGGCCGACAGGACGACGAGAAGCAAACCCTGAGGATTCAGAGCGCCCGCTACACAGGCCAGAATCCCTCCGGCAAAGTACGGGAGCTTGGTGAGCCCCACGGCTCGCACATAGCGCTGCTTTCTGTCGCTGCCAATCAGAGGACGCAGTTCCAGCAAACTAAACCGTGCCACCAGCATGTAGGCCGCGGCCCCAAAAATCGCCATGCCAATTCTCCAGACCCATTGCGGACCGAGTCCTTGAATGAACAGAGCCCAGTCCCCAAAACCACCAATTCCCGAGAATGCGAAATAACCGGCGGCGATGAACAGATTCAGCGTCATCGACAGCCACAGAAAGTACCTGAGCCGCGGATGGGCGGTAATGCGGCCGAGCGCAAAGCACAAAGCTCCCGCGGCAACATTCATCAGTGTGCCGGCGGCCATAACCAGGCGGCTCTCCACGCTGCACTCCATGTGAACCGTGGAGATCACTAACGGTTTACCTCCAACCAGAAGACAAGCGCCGCCGTGCCCCACCGCTTCGTGCAGCATAGTGGCGAAGATATAAGCAACGATCGCGATGCTCACGATCGTGAACGCATCGGAGGGAGCCGGCTCCGTCTGAATCTCGTCCTGTTTCGCGACCGTGTGCATTGGGCTTGCCCAAATTCCTAAACAGAATACAACAAAAAAGCCGGCTCTGCTCGCGGGACGGTAACGGGAGTAAAAAGACGGATGCCGACGGGGCGTCGGCAGCGATCCAGGGGGATCGCCCCACAGAACACGAGAGCAGTTGGCGCAAATCATCGCCAACGCCTCCTGGCCCTTGAGCCCCGCTTGACCCCAATATGAAAAAAGTATGAACATTATGAGCCTCCACCAGCGCAATCGGCGCGGTTAGTCGCCAATTAGTCATCGAATCGCAACAGCCCTGAAAAGACCCCTGTGTATTCTCAGACAATGATGTCTCGCACCTTAGCACTATTGGGCCTGTTGGCTCTCGGGAGCTGCGCCTGTTTCGCGCAGTTTGAAACGTCCGAGGTTCTGGGAACCGTTCTCGATCCTACGCGGAATCCGGTGCCTAACGCCGCGGTCACTCTGACCAGCCGCGACACCGGCATTGAGGCGAAAACCACCACTGACGGTAGCGGCAACTATGACTTCTTCAATGTCAAAGTCGGCAGTTACACCATTACCGTTGAGGTAACCGGATTCTCGAAGTTTTTATCTCAAGAAATTCCCGTAAGCGTCAACGCCCGCCAGCGCGTGGACGTGGTTCTGCAGGTTGGATCGGTGAACGAAACCGTGACCGTAGACGCCCAGGCCAGCTTGGTCGAGACCGATACCACCGAGCACAGCCAAGTCATCGGCACGGAAGCGATCGTGGAATTGCCCTTGAATGGCCGCGATTACGCCAGCCTCGCTCTGCTGGCCACCAACGTTCACATTTCCCCCTCCAACACCTCGTTTGGGCCCACCGGTACGCCGCGCGAAGGCGCCTTCAACGTCAACGGAATGCGCAGTACGTATAACAATTTCCTGATGGATGGCGTGGACAACAATTCTTACGGAACCAGCAACCAGAACTATTCCAGCCAAGTGGTGCAGCCCTCGCCCGACGCCCTGGCGGAATTCCGGGTGATCACGAGCGACTTCAGCGCGGAGTATGGGCGCGTTGGCGGTGGCGTAGTCAGCGCCGCTCTCCGATCGGGCACCAATCAGTTTCATGCAACTCTCTATGAGTTCTTACGCAATACCGATTTGAATGCCATCGGCTACGTCTTCGGCGCGCGGCCATCGACATTCGTGAAACCCACGCTCCACCGCAACCAGTTCGGCGTAACGATCGGCGGCCCCATTATCAAGGACAAATTATTTTTCTTCGGAGACTATGAGGGCTACCGGCAAAAGCAGGGATATCTTAATTTCTACTCGGTTCCGAGCACGAACGATCGCCTCGGCATTTTGCCGGTGACCGTCGTCAACCCACTTACCGGCGTCGTGTACCCGGCGAACACGCAGATTCCGGTCTCTCAGATAAATCCGTTTGCCGCCGCGGCGCTGGCCGGTTTGGCCGCACCGATCAACGGTAGCCGATCCAACAACCTCGAAGAAACGATTCCTCTTAAGGACTACAGCGACAAATACGACGCCAAGCTAGACTATCAGATCAAGAGCAGCATGACCGCGTTCTTGCGGTTCAGCCAGAGGAAGGACATCAACTTTTTTGGGCCTGCCGATCCGGGGCCTGCCGGCGGCGATGCCAACGGATTCATCCACGCAATTCAGCAGCAGGCGGCCGCCGGCTACACCTGGACGGTGTCGTCGTCCTCCCTGCTTGAGGCGCGCTTCGGATTCAGTCACGTGCTGGGCGGGAAGATGCCGCCGTACTTGGGTGGGCCGGACATCGCGGCCGAGTATGGCATCAAAGGATTACCCTCGAGCTTGGCGGGCGGTTTCCCCACTCAGGTCATTACCGGATTCAGCAATCCAACCATCGGCCGCCAAGCCACCAACCCGCAGTTCCAGAACCCTACGTCCTTTAACCCCAAGCTCAACTACTCGATCGTCAAGGGATCGCACTCCATGAAGGCTGGCTATGAGTTCCTGGCCATCCGGACGGAAGTCCTCGACATCAACCCCTTGTACGGCTCCGATACGTACAATAACCAATACAGCAAGCCGAGCTGCGCGCAACTTGGCCAAGCCGGGGGCTGCTCGATCCCCAGCGACCCGACAAGCTACGATCTCGCCGACTTCTATTTCGGTCTCCCCAGCACTATCGCGCAGGGCAGCAACCTGGCCACCAATCTGCGGCAACACGTCCACTCTCTCTATTTTCAGGACGACTGGCGGATCACGCCCAAGTTGACGATGAACATCGGTCTACGCTGGGAGTTCGCGACGCCGGTTTGGGAACGCGACAATCTCTGGTCGAACTTTGACCCCACCACCAACACTCTGGTCCGCGCCACCAATGGCAGCTTGTACGATCGTTCTCTGGTGCATCCCGATTACAAGGACTTCGGGCCGCGCCTTGGAATGGCGTACAGCGTCGACGCGAAGACCTCTATCCGCGCCGGATATGGCATCAGTTACACGTTTTTCAATCGCCCCGGCAGCGCGATCGAAGGGATCAACGGCCCGCTGGCCATTTTCGGGACCTTGTCCCAGTCCGTGCTTCCCGGCCAGCCCGGCTTCCTTACAACGCAGAATGGCTTCAATGCGGGCATCGCCAGCACCTTCAACCCCATCACTACCAATAACGACTACATTCCTGCCAATACGCGTTGGCCCTATGTCCAGAACTGGTTGTTTTCTATTCAGCGGGAGATAGCCAAAGACACCGTGATCGAGGTCGCCTATAACGGCAACCACAGCCTTCGGCTGCCCATCCTCGGCGATTATAATCAGGCCGTTCCGAACGCTCCCGGGGGAACTCTTGGCGTCCAAGCCCGGCGTCCGGATCAGAGTTTCGGCGCTATCACCTGGGTCGATCCCGCGGGCAACAACGACTATAACGGTCTCTCCGCGCGGCTGGAGCATCGCTTTAGCCAAGGTTTGTATTTCTTGAACTCCTTCACGTGGTCCAAGGCGATGGGCGATTCCGAGCAGGCCCTGGAATATTACTCCAACGCCACCGCGGCGAATCCGCAGAACATTCACGATCTGGCCGCGGAGCGCGGCCCCAGCAGCTTTGACGTCAAGTTCATTAACGTTACCAGCGTAGTGTATGACTTGCCCTTCGGAAAGGGCCGAACCTTCGCGAACAGCCTGAATCCTCTCCTGGACGCGATTCTCGGCGGCTGGGAGCTGAACGGAATCAACACCGCCAACACCGGTACGCCCATCAACGTTTACTACGCACCGCCAGCCGCCAATGACGTGACCGGTTTGGCGTCAAATCTCGAATATCGCGGCGCTGCCCTGCAGCGTCCCAACGTCTCCGGCAGCGCCGCCAGCCAAAGCACCGCGCAGAGCCTGTTGAGTTATTTTGCGGGCTATACTTTCACCACGCCACCCGCGAACGCTCCGTTCGGCAATCTTGGCCGCAACGCCTTTCGAGCCCCAAGCCTGGAGCAATGGGATTTGGCCGTCGACAAAAACTTCCGCATCACCGAACGCATCAAGTTGCAGTTCCGCGCTGAGTTCTTCAATGTGCTCAACCACACCAACTTCGGGGTACCGAACCAGCAAAGCAACAGTTCTGCCTTTGGCACCGTCACGACCACGTATCCGCCGCGGCAGATCCAGTTCGGGCTGAAGTTGTTGTTCTGATAGCAGAGCGGTCCCTCTTCGGCTGGCGCGCGGATTTCCCGCCGCTTTAGCTTTGGGAAGAAGCGGCACTCATCACGGAAGCAATGGAACTGAAGACAGTGCTGATGCTATTAGCTACGCTCGGCATAATCGCTCCAGCCGAGACCGCCACAAAACCGGCCATCAGGGCATACTCGATCAGGTCTTGGGCGCGCTTGTTCTTCCAGCACTGAAAACAAAGTGTAACTATTCTTGTCACGTTGTCTCTCCCTGTGCTCATCATGGGGCTATGTGAGGGACGGAGCAATACTGCACGGAAGGGATGAGTCTAAACAAATCTATGTAACCGCTCAGGCGCAACCCCGTATGCGTAGGACAGCTCTGATGAACGGGCTCTCAAACGCCGAATCATGAACTTCCAGAGCCGTTTCTGCCAAGTGAAGAAGAGACGACGAATCCTGCGACGATGCCAATCCTCCGGTACAGTAGGTCACGTCAACTACAATGAAGAGCGCGCACCCGCCAGCCCAGCTCGGATCTCGCGCTTGAGGATTTTCCCAGCGTTGTTCTTTGGCAGTGCGGACTGGAACACCACTCGGGCCGGCACTTTGAAACGCGTCACATACTTGCCCACGTGCTGCCGGATCTCGTCTTCTGTGACCAAGGCGCCCGACGTCAATTGCACCACGGCGCAGATCTGTTCCCCAAACACCGGGTCGGGTAGGCCGATGACGGCCGCTTCGACAACCGAGGGGTGCAGATAGAGCGCTTCCTCAATCTCGCGGGGCGAAATGTTTTCGCCGCCCTTGATGATCAGGTCCTTCTTGCGGTCGGTGATGTACAGATAACCGTCTTCGTCCAGGTAGCCGACGTCGCCGGTGCGAAGCCATTTGCCCTTGATGGCTTCCCCGGTGGCCTCCGTATTCCGCCAATAGCCGGCCGTAATATTGGGTCCAGCCACGCAGATCTCTCCGATGCGGCAGGGCGGCAGCAACTGGCCGTGGTCGTCCATAATGCACAACTCCACGCCGGGAACCGCTTGGCCCGCTGACCCGGGGCGGTAAGGCCGCCGGAGTTCGTAGCCCGTGGCGATGGATGCGGATTCCGAGAGCCCATAGCCCTGATCCACCCGGCAATGGAAGGCGTCTTCGAGATCCTGGCGCAACTGCTCCGGAAGCGCGGCGCCTCCGCAGGTGATCCTAAACAAGCTGGACGTGTCGAACCGTTTCCGCTCGGGATGACGCAGTAGGTAGACTGCCATGGTAGGCACCAGCGGCAGGTAGCGCACACGATGCCGTTCAATCGCCTCCAACGCACGCGTGGGGTCGAATTGCGGGAGCAGAACCATAGTGCAACCCCACAGGTTGGACACCTGTTGCACCAAAACGCCGTAGACATGAGTCAGGGGCAGGCTATGCAGCGTGACGCCCCGCTCGAGATCGGGATTTTGCCGGAACACGCCGTCCAGCGCCGCGCGCATGTTGCCGTGCGTGAGCACCACTCCTTTTGGTTTGCCGGTGGTGCCGGAGGTATACAACAGAATGGCCATGTCCGATGCCGAACGATTCACTGGTGTCTCGAGCGGCGACAATTGGGAAATAAACGGATTGATATTGATCGCCCCGTCGACATCCGATTCGCCAAACACCAGCAGGCGCTTGTCGATCCCAGCCAGGTTCATTGCTTCTTTGAGCCGCGGGGCGTGCGAAGGCGAAGTCAAGAGAATGGACGCGTCGGAGTCCGACAGGATATTCGCCACTTCCGGCGCGGTCCATTGCGGAATTACCGGAACAATAGACGCTCCGATAGTCCAGATCGCTGGAAAGGAAGCCATCAATTCCGGCGAGTTCGGCATCATCACCAGCGTGCGATCGCCCGAACCCACGCCGTAATTCCGCAGCAGGTGCGCCAGGGAACCTGCAAAGCGGAATTCATCCAGGTTGCTATATGAGCGGTCTCCAAAGTGAAGCCTAGGATAGACTCCAAACCGGTCGAGATTTTCGAGTTCGAGCAGACCGAGATTACCGGAAAAATGAGTTCTTGCGCCGAGGGCCGACTTCATGGGCGGTGCCTCCTCGTGGAGCTGGTGCATGCCGGCTTCCATTCGCCGATGAGTATGACGTCTGCGTGGATAGAGTAAGTAGGTACCGCCTTGGGGCAATACACCCACCGATATCCGTTCTAGTTGGGCCATTTCAGCATAGAAACCCGGAGCGCCGACGGAATGGGCTCTCTCATCGGAGGGAAGCGATGGAAGGGAACTTGCTCAACCGAACACATAGACTCGGACGCTCAACCCGATCGAGCGCTCCTCGATTCCAAGGTGACCATTCCGAAGAGGAACCACGACTATGACCAAAATCGTCCGCGAACGGGCTCGGATACCACGGGACAAGACAAACGACTACACGCATAAGATAGCCGCCGATCGGCGGGAGTTTATCAAAGAGCATACGGGCGCCAATCTATCGCACGTTGCGCAGTACTCGTTCGATCCGGCGATGGTGAGCGGGAACATCGAGAATTTCGCCGGCGTGGCGCAGGTTCCCATCGGCCTCGCCGGCCCACTGCATATCCGCGGCGAATATGCGCAGGGAGATTTCTATGTTCCGCTCGCCACATCCGAAGGTACTCTGGTAGCCAGCTACAACCGCGGGATGAAGTTGCTTACGGAGTGCGGTGGGGTTAAGACCACGATCGTTGAAGAATTCATGCAGCGGGCGCCGGTCTTTATCTGCGCCGACGCCACGGAAGCGCGGGAATTCGGGCATTGGGTTGTGGCCAACTTTGAAACCATAAAGCAGCAGGCCGAAGCGACCACGCGGATCGGAAAGCTCGTCAATATCGGCCAATACCAGGTGGGACCGTTGCGGTATCTGCGGTTCAACTACACTACCGGTGATGCCGCCGGCCAGAATATGACTGGCAAAGCAACCTGGGCGGGATGCGAGTGGATCAAAAGCGCTTTTCCGGGCGAGGTGAAGTATATTCTCTCGGGCGGCGTGGATACGGACAAAAAACACTCTCATTTGAACACGCTTTTGACGCGTGGCAGACGCGTGGTGGCGGAGGCGGTGATCCGCAAGGACCTGCTGAAAGCTCAGATGGGTGTAGACACCCGGGAACTGTTCTTCTCCCGTCAAATCAGCCAGGCGGGCGCATTTCTCGCGGGGTCGGCAAACAACGGAGCGCACGCGGCCAACGGGCTGGCAGCGCTGTTTATTGCGACCGGCCAGGATGCCGCCAACGTTGCCGAGTCGCATGCCGGCATCAATTACAGCCAGCTTCTGGAGAACGGCGACTACTATTGGTCCATGACGTTGCCGGCGCTGATTGTGGCGACGTACGGCGGCGGCACCGGGCTCGCCACGCAAAAGCAGTGTCTGGAAATGCTGGATTGCTACGGCGCCGGCAAGGCGAACAAATTCGCCGAAATCTGCGCGGCCACGGTGCTGGCTGGGGAGATCTCGCTGGGATGCGCGGTGCTTCACGGCGACTGGGTTACGAGCCACGAGCGGCTGGGGCGCAACCGGCCGTAGTGCTTTCTAGGCGCCTGGGGGGACAATCCTATCGTGCTTACGAAGGAAGATTTCGGACACGAGCCCGGAATGTCCCCTTTCCGCGTTACGTCCGTGGAATGTCCCTTCTCGCGTCACGTCCGTGGCATTGTCCCCTTCTCGCGTCACGTCCGTGGCATTGTCCCCTTCCGCGTTACGCCCGTGGAATGTCCCTTCTCGCGTCGGGGCCCTCGACAGGACTCTCGAAATTTAGTACAAAACTCTGACAATCAAAATCACAATTACATGCCATAGTTGAATTATGAGAAGAGATCCGCAAATTATTCAGGGCGGCATGGGCGTGGGCGTCTCGAGCTGGCGCCTGGCGCAGGCGGTTTCGCGGCTCGGCTCGCTTGGAGTTGTGTCGGGAACGGCTCTGGACCAGGTGTTCGCCAGGCGGTTGCAGGACGGCGATCCGGGCGGGCACATGCGGCGGGGGCTCGACCATTTTCCGTTCCCCGAAATGGCCGAGCGCATTTGGCGTTCTTACTACATTCCCGGCGGCAAGCCCTGGAACGAGCCTTACCGGAGACTGGCGCTGCACACGAAGGATGACGCCAGCGAACTGCGCGAGCTATGCATCGCCGCTAACTTTGTGGAGGTATTTCTTGCGCGCCAAGACCACAATAATCCGGTAGGTATCAATTATCTTGAGAAGGTTCAGATTCCCCACCTGCCTTCCCTCTATGGCGCGATGCTGGCAGGCGTGAGCTATGTGTTGATGGGCGCTGGTATTCCGTTGAAGATTCCCGGTGTCCTGGATTGTTTCGTCAATCACGATCAGGCAACCTATCCATTGCATGTTTCCGGGGCGGGCGAGGGCGACGATAGCAGCATGACGTTCGCGCCGCGCGATTTTATGGAGCGCAGTCTTCCGCGCCTGGGCCGTCCCCGGTTTCTGGCGATTATCGCCTCCAATACTCTGGCTGTCACCATGCAGAAGAAAGCCAACGGCAGAGTGGATGGATTCATCGTCGAGGGACCCACCGCGGGTGGGCATAATGCGCCGCCTCGCGGGAAGCTGCAACTAGATGACGCAGGCGAGCCGGTCTACGGCGAACGCGATCGCGTCGACCTCGAGAAGATGCGCGGAATCGGTGAGCCGTTTTGGCTCGCCGGTGGATACGGGACGCCCGCGAAGTTGCGCGAAGCGCTGGCCGCCGGAGCCGCGGGAATTCAGGTTGGGACACCGTTTGCTTTCTGCGAAGAGTCCGCGTTGCGCGACGACTATAAACGGTCCTTGTTGCAAAAGGCGGTCTCCGGCCACGCCACCGTCTTCACCGATCCCCTGGCTTCACCGACAGGCTTCCCGTTCAAGGTGGCGCAGTTGGAGGACACGCTTTCGGATCCAGACGTGTATCTGGCCAGGCCCCACATCTGCGATCTGGGATATCTTCGGGAGGCCTATCGGACAACCGATGGGTCCATCGACTATCGCTGTCCCGGAGAACCGGCAACGACCTACGTCGCAAAGGGCGGAAAGCGGGAACACACCGTGGGCAGGAAATGTTTGTGCAACGCTTTAATGGCGAACATCGGCCATCAGCAGGTTCGCGGGAAATACGTGGAGCACGGTTTGATCACAGCCGGAGACGATCTGGCAGGCATCCGGCGGTTTCTGCGGCCTGGCGAATCGTCTTACCGGGCCGCGGACGTCATTGATGTGCTGACGGGCGAGGCGTAGGCCGGCGAATAAGAGGCGTGATTCAACGGAGGGTCAGAGACCCTCAGGACGCAGACCGGTATCCATTCCGATCTTCGCCAAGGCCGCCCGGCCAACCTCTTCGCCGTCGTGGAAGCAGAAAGTGAAGTTCGACCAGCCCGGACGGAGGATCGCGCTCGGGCCGGACGGGAAGACGCAGGCGTTAGGCATTCGGTAGCAAGTCCTCATTTGGTGATCGCCAGCAATTCCTCACGATCGTAGTTGTCGACCACTTTGCAATGGTTGTCGAATACCATGGTGGCTCTTACGGCGTCCCTATAGACCGGCCACTTGGGAAGGCCGCGATGGTTGGGATCGCCGTTGCGGGCGAAGCTGATCCAGGCTTCGCTGACTTTCGCAGCCAGGTCGTGCGCTTCGGGAACCCCGCCAGTCATGTTCTCGCAGCGGTCGACATTGTCGAAGACAAATGCGAGATCGCTGCCATGAAAGGCGCGCGGCCTTCCGTCCAGAACCGGAGTCTTCCACGCGAACAGATACAAGTAAGCCGGCGCCGCGCCGAGGGCTGCTTTGCGTTGAGCTTGAAGCACCGCGTCGCGCCGCATGGGCGCGGTGGAAATCAATGACAGAAGGTCGGCTGGCTTCGCCTGAGGATTCTCGCGGCGATAGGCCGAAACCACGCGTTCCGGATCTCCGAACTTGGCCGCGAACTCCGTCAGTATGCTCTCGGTGACCGTCTCCAGTTTCGGATTTATAATGCCACTGACAAACTCGTTGAGCGTAGTACCAACCAGCAGGGGCACATGCGCGGACAATTGTGGCGCCGCTGGATCGAAGGGATGGCCGGGCAAAATCGCTCCATCCACCACCGGCTGCCACCCGATGCGATCCCAGATATGCGCTGGATTCATGGCGGGCCTCAACGTCTCCATGGCGCGGCTGGCGGCGGCGATCAGAGTGGCGGCGGGCAGTTCCTGTAGCCGATCGAGTTGTTCGCCGCTCAATCCAAGCTCCTGGAGTGTGGCGGCGGCCAACTTTTCCGATTCCTCGAGCGTTGCGGCGCGCAGAAGCGAGCCGCTTTGAATCGCCGCCCGGTGGAACAGTCCCTTGGCTTGCGGCATGGCCATCAAAGCACCCACTTTTCCGCCTCCGCCGGACTGGCCAAAGATGGTTACGTTGGCCGGATCCCCTCCGAAATTGGCGATATTGCCGCGGATCCATTGGAGCGCCGCG
>DATFZA010000505.1:0-6408 GCA_035314765.1 Bryobacteraceae bacterium | reverse complement strand
ACACAGCGGCCCGTATCTCGGTCGGGGAGGATACTACAGTTGCCATGAGGTTGTTCCTTTCGGTGTGCGCGAGCGGGCGTGCCGCTAGTGCAGCTAGGATCGACAATACCACCAAATTGGGGAGAGCACCAATTTTCATTCAATGGTTCTGGCCAGCGCGGCCGGGTAGCCCAAGCGATACTCGGCCAACGTGCAGCGGCCGGAAGACTCCAAGCGAGCCGACTTTCAACGCGTCGTGCGCGACCGCCCCGGCCGCAGTTAAGGACCGTCATGAATCGCCCTTGCCATCAGTGTGCGCCCCGCTCCCTGACGGTCGCGGCTCGGTCAAGTCTTCCGAGCCGCGACCGTGAGGGAGCGGGAACAGGGTCTGTTGCGGGACGCCGCGCGGCTCGGTCAAGTCTTCCGAGCCGCGACCGTTAGGGAGCGGTTGAACGAGTTGCCGAGTGAGCGAAGCAGGCGCGTTAATGGGTAGACATTGGTATATCATTGGCTCTGTTATGAGACTGCTGAGATCCTCGCTGATTGCCGCGATCGTCATTCTGGGGGCCGGCGCACAATCGGAATCCGACGCCCCTGCCGCCCCTACAAACGATGCGCCCAATCCCTATCGCACCATTGAGGGCTGGGGCCAATTGCCCGAGGGCAGGAAGTGGGGATCGACCAGCGCTGTCGAGATTGACAAAGACGGCAAGTCGGTCTGGGTAGCCGAGCGGTGCGGCGCCAACAGTTGCCTCGACCGCGCTACCGGGGAAATCATGAACATCCCCGTCATTCTGAAATTCGATCCGGAAGGCAAACTCCTCACCAGTTTCGGCGCGGGAATGTTCATCGCCCCGCACGGTATTTATGCCGACAAGCAAGGCAACGTCTGGGTAACCGACTATCAGGATGACGCCCCTCTTCCCCCGCGGCCCGCGGCTGGCGCTCCCCGCCCTGCCCCACCCAGCGGTCCCATCGGACCGCGCCCAGGGGCAACCAGAGGTCACCAGGTTTACAAGTTCAGCCCTGACGGAAAATTGCTCATGACGCTGGGCAAGAAAGGTGGCGCAGCCGAGCCGGATTATTTCTACGCGCCGAACGACGTCGTGGTCGCTCCTGACGGCGATATTTTCGTCTCGGAAGGCCATGGCGCGGGCAACGATCGAATTCTCAAATTCACCCCAGACGGCACGTTCATCAAGAGCTGGGGTAAGCGCGGAACCGGTCCCGGCGAGTTCGATCAACCCCACGCCCTGGCATTCGATTCCAAAGGCCGCCTCTTCGTCGGCGATCGCAATAACAACCGTATCCAGATCTTCGACCAGGAAGGCCGCTTCCTGGCCGAGATGAAACAGTTCAGCCGGCCCAGCGGCATCTTCATCGACCGCCACGACAACATTTACGTGGCTGACTCAGAGTCCATGTCCGTGTCCCACAATCATGACGGCTGGAAGCGGGGCATCCGAACCGGTAGTCTCAAAGATGGCAAGGTAGTCGCCTTCATACCGGACCCCGCCGAGGACGCCAAAGGCACCAGCGCGGCCGAAGGTGTCGCCGCCGATGCCCAGGGTAACATCTACGGAGCGGAAGTCGGACCGAAAGGCGTGAAGAAGTATGTCAAGAAGTAACTCGCCTGTAACTTGAATCAAGCAGCCGGAACTTGATTGGCGCCCGGTCCCCTCACTGACGTTCGGGGCTAGACACAGGATGGAGGGGAACTTGAACCGAGCAGCCGGAACTTGATTGACGTTCGGGGCTAGACACAGGCTGGAGCGGAACTTCAACCGAGCAGCCGGTTTTCGTCCGGGGTGTCGATGTTCGGGAGTTGCTTTGACGGGCCGATTCGAATACTCGTGCGGTTCGCAACGGCTTGCGCAGTCGTTTCGAGCGGAGCATTATCCGCTGGTTTCCAAGCCATGCGGGAACAGGTTCGAAACTCGTAATGCTGAATCTTGAGCGCCGCCTTGCTCTCATCGCTGCGGACAATACGGCCTTGCGCCACCAACTGCAGGGCTACTGAAGCGTTCAGTTGCGCCGGCCAACTGATGGCCACCTCTACGCGATTTCCCATTCTTAGCACTCGGTCCGTCGTGAACAGGACACCGGCGCTGCTAATGTTGATTGTTTGGCCCAGTCCGCACTCCGCCAGCTTCCGCTTACCTATGGTTCTGAAATGCACCTCGCGTTCAATAGGAAAACGGTTCGCAGTTCGCCGTTCCTCAGCCACTCTGCTCTTCCTCACAAACCCTCCTCTGCTGTGGTGTACTTCAGTAGCACTTCGTTACGTGTCTTGGGTGCAGATTCCAATCACGTTCGGGAGACTGCAACGAACCCCTCACGAGAACGCCAAACTAGTGCGTCTCATCTCCGGCCATGTATCTTTTGTTAACGGCTTTCGAAGGACCCACTTCGCCAAAGTGAGTGCTTTCTAATTATGCTCAATTGCTCCATTGAGTGCTAGGAAACTTAAGGCGAAGAAAGTGTCGCTCAGGCTACGGAATTAGATCGTACCCGGCTTGAGGCGGCCATGTCCCGCACGGCGGCGGGCGCAGAAACTTATTGAGAATCTGTAAGTTGGCATGACGCTGCAATCTCGTTACAAGAGTGTGAGAGTATATTCGAAGTATGGAACGAAAGAGCGCCAAGGATTTTCCCCAAGAGCTATTATACCTATTCGACCGCTATGTGCATGGTGAAATTGACCGGCGGGACTTTCTGGAAGGAGCGAAGAAGTTCGCGGCGGGTGGCGTAACGGCGACCGCCATTTGGGAGGCTTTGAGCCCGAATTACGCCTGGGCCCAGCAAGTCCCTAAGGATGATCCGCGAATCCGGACCGAACACGAAACTGTCTCTTCTCCGGAGGGGAACGGAGAGATCAAAGGTTACTTGGTTCGTCCGGCGAAGAGTAACACTAAGCTGCCCGCAGTGTTAGTAGTACATGAGAACCGCGGACTGAACCCATATATAGAGGACGTGGCCAGGCGCTTGGGAGCGGTGAATTTCATCGCCTTCGCTCCGGACGGCCTGACTAGCGTGGGCGGCTACCCCGGTAGTGACGAGGAGGGCGCCAAGCTGTTTCCGAAGGTCGACCGGGCCAAGATGCTGGAGGATTTCGTCGCCTCCGCCCGGTGGCTGAAAGCGCGCCCGGATTGTACCGGCAAAATCGGGGTGGTTGGCTTCTGTTTTGGAGGTGGGATCGCTAACGCGTTAGCGGTCCACATGGGCGCCGATCTCGCCGCGGCAGTTCCTTTCTACGGCGGACAACCTCCGGCCGCGGACGTAGCCAAAATCAAGGCGCCGTTACTAATTCATTACGCCGGCTTGGACACCAGAGTCAACGCGGGTTGGCCCGCCTATGAAGAAGCGCTCAAGGCGAACCACGTTACTTACACGGCCTATGTTTACGACGGCGTCAATCACGGCTTCCACAACGATACAACGCCTCGCTATGACGAAGCCGCTGCCAAGCTGGCCTGGCAGCGCACGCTGGATTTCTTTAACAAGTATCTTCGTTGAATAAAGAGGGTGATTGAATAAGTTGGTGGTTGATCCAACCGGCAACCTACTTCCGTGCTGGCGGTTCGCTGGACGGAGGCACCAGCCCTTTCAACCGCATGTATGTCACAATGTTACCGTAGTGTTCATCCAAGTGGGCCGTGTTGAGGTTGAGGATGACTAACTTGGGAACATCCCGCCCCTGGAACTTGACCAGCTCCTTTCCACTTACGTCGTTCATGGCGTTGTAGGTCTTGTCGCAGTAAGCATAAGATTCCTCCAAGGCTGCCACTAATTCGGCTTTGGTGCTCTTGGTCTTCTCGATGCTGGCGGTGTCCGGATTCTTTTCACCGGCTGCCAGCGAGCAAAAAAGGTACTGAGCGTCAGCCACGTGTCCGACCAGCCTGGCAAACGTGCGTATCTCCGGCGTCGGCTGGAAGCTATAGTTTTCTTCCGGCATTTTTTGGGCGGCCTTCAGCACGTTGGATCGAAGAAACACATAGAGTCCCCGCGAGCCAAGCGTGATGGGCGACTGATCGGGAAGGGCGCCCGCTTCAGCCGCGGCTGCGGCATGTTCCTGAGCGTGGGCGCAGAGGAAAATCGCGGAAAGGACAAGCCAGATGAGCAGTGTTGTTTTCATCACGACGAGCGTAACAGTCAATTTCCGGAGCTTCCGGAACTTTGTGACGAAATGCGCTATCGAGCGGCTAATCCACCGGTTTGCCGGGATCAAATTGGCGCTGGGCCATGCCGTCCCGCCACAAATTTCTCCCGCTGGCGCGCCGGATGTGCTATCACTTTCAAGGGAACCAATCAGTCCATGATGATCGTCTTGAGCGTGGCCGTGCTGGCCTGTCTGGGCTTGATGATGAGCGCCGCCGCCCATATGGCGGGGGGCATGGCGTGGCAAACCGCCTTGACCGTTCACCTGTTGCGTTTCGGCCTGTGGGCTTGCGCCGCGCCCGTCGTGCTCCGTCTCGCGGAGCGCTTTCCGTTCGGACGCAAGCAGGTTATACGCACCTCCCTGATTCACTTGGCCTGGAGCGCGGTTCTCTCCCTCGCGCACACCGTAGTCTTTCTTCCGCTGCTCTGGATGCTTGGCCGGCATCCTGAGGGCGCTTCCCTGGCGGTGGACAACACCCTGCGGGGCGTCTTCATTTATTCGATTTTGCTCTTGGTGGCCCACGCCGTGGGCTACTACCAGCGTTACCGGCACGAGGAACTGCGCGCTGCCCGCCTGGAAGTACAACTGGCGCAAGCGCAATTAATGGCGTTGAAGATGCAGTTGAACCCCCACTTTCTCTTCAATACCCTGAATGCAGTTTCCTCCTTGGTCCTCGAGGATGGGCTGGCCGCCAAGCGCATGCTGGCGCGGTTGGGCGATTTCCTGCGTTACACTTTGCACGCGTCATCCGCGCAGAAAGTTCCGCTGCAAACCGAACTGGACGGACTGGACGCGTACCTGCAGATCGAAAAGTGCCGTTTTGAAGAGCGGCTCTCCGTGAAGTTTGACGTGGACCCCGAAACCCTGGACGCGCAGGTACCCAATCTCCTGCTGCAACCGATCGTAGAGAACGCGATCCGCCATGGCGTTGACTCCACGCTCTCCGGCATCGGCATCGAAATCAAAACCAACGTTCGAAGCGATGCCCTGCTCATTCAGGTGCGGGACAATGGGCCAGGCATGGCTTATCCGGAGGTTGAGACCAAAGGCGTGGGTCTAAGAAACACGCGGGCACGGTTGGAAAATCTTTATCCCGGCCAGCATAACTTCCAAATTGCCACGCATCCCGGCGGCGGCGTCCTGGTGGAAATTCAGATCCCGTTTGAACCGGCAGCAGTGGCCTCTCCAGCATGATTCGCGCCTTGATCGTAGACGATGAGCGACTGGCTCGGTCAGCCATCCGTGCCAGTTTGCGCGCTCATTCCGAAATTGAAGTAGTTGAGGAGTGCGAGAACGCCGATCAAGCTTTGGCGGCATTCCGGACAGGCGTCATCGATCTGCTGTTCCTCGACATTCAGATGCCCAGAAAAGATGCATTTCAGCTTCTGGAAGCACTGGGGTCCCGTCCTCTGCCCGCGGTAATATTTGTCACCGCGTTCGACCATTACGCGGTGCGCGCCTTCGACGTCTATGCCATCGACTATGTGCTCAAGCCCTTCGACGATGACCGTATGGCAAAGGCGATCGCCCGCGCCACCGATCTGATTCGCCTGCGGCAGAACAACGATTTGAGCCAACAGCTAAAAGCGCTCATCGAGGACTTGAAGAACAAGCCCCGCTACGCGGAGCGTCTCGCGGTAAGAAGCGGCGAACGCACCATTCTCCTGCCGGTCGAGCAGATCGAGTGGATCGAAGCGAATGAAAACTACGTTCATCTCCACGCGGCCAAGCGCTCTCACATGACCCGCACTACCATGCGGGGACTGGAAGCATTGCTGGACCCCCGCCGTTTTGTCCGGGTCAGCCGTTCGGCCATCGTCAACGTGCAATGCGTGCAGGAATGCCGGCCGCTATTCAACGGCGAACAAACCCTGCGGCTTTCCAGCGGACAGGAACTCAAGGTGAGCCGAGCCTGCCGCCAGCGGGTGCAGGCGTCATTAGGTGTGCAATTATGAGCAGGTGTGCGGTTATGAGCGCGTTCCTGCGGCGTTCCCCCGCCCCACCGCTGTCGGAGTTCGTTGATTTTCTCTGGCTCAACTTCTCCGCTCCCGCTGCCCACGCTTTCGACCATATGCTGCCTAACGGCGACATGGGCATCATCGTCAATCTACGCGAGGACCGTTGCGTGGTGCGCCGCGGCGCGGTGATCGAAAGCTACCCAGGCGCAGTGATTGCCGGCTCTTCCTCGCGCCCGTTTGTCATCGGAACCGCACAACAATGCCAAACCGTGGGGGTGAAATTTCGCTTGGGCCGCGCCGCCGCATTCCTGG
>DATFZA010000504.1:0-2139 GCA_035314765.1 Bryobacteraceae bacterium | reverse complement strand
CCCGTGTAGTGAGCGACGTGCCGCTCAATTTTGGTCGATTGCGCCTCATCGTCGGTCCAGATGGCGAGGATGCGCGCTTCGGAAAGTTTGCTCTCCGTTCCGGCGACGCTGGCGATCAAGCTGGCTCGGCCAGCCAGCATCTCGTCACCCACCGCGCCGGGTTTCACTTCAATACAGAAGTGATAGTCGCGCGATTCATTGCCGGCCCATGCGCCGGTGGGAAAATCCTGTATCTGCGGCTTCACCTGCCTGGCGCGGCCGGTGAGATCGACGATCTCCGGGCTCACCTGTTTGCAGAACAGCACACGCGCGCCTGAGGGCGTCCACAAACGCAGCGAGACATCGCTCACCGCTTTGCTCATGGCCTTTTGCAGGATCGCGCGGAAGTCGGCTTCGATCAGTTGCGGCGAAGCGATGATGTCCGTGGTGCCCAGAAGCTTGCTCGAAATCTTCTTCAACTCGGCAATTTTCCAATCGGTTCCCACACCGCGGCAATCGCATTGAAAAGCTCCTTCGCACAGCGCCAGAGCTTCCTCCAAAATCGGTTCGTCGGTAGGCTCGTTTTCGCCGTCGGTCAGCAACACGGCCTGGCGCGTGGCGTTAGGCATCTTGGTGAACTCCGAACGGGCGCGCAACAGCCATTTGGAAATCATGGTTCCGCCATTGGCGTCAATCGCGCGGATCGATTCGATGGCTTGGAGACGGTTCTGCTGACTCGCGGGCGACGCAGGAAAGCGCACCACCGCCTCCTGACTGCCGGTGACCACAAAGAACAACGCGTCTTCGGGAATCAAGTTGATCAGCCGCGCCATGGCTGCCTTGGCGGCGCTCATCTTTCCGCCCTCCATCGATCCGGAGGTGTCGCAGATGATGCCGAAGATCCGGTTGGCGGAGCTGACCGTGGTTGCCGCGTCGGCTGCCACGGTCATAATCGCATGGACGTCTTTGGACCCTTGCGCCAGGTATTGATTTTGAAAAACGTCGGCTTTAAATGCCAATTATTCCTCCGCGTTGCTGACAAAGCCGCACAGGCTAAAGCCTGTGCCACGAACTCCAGGTGGCACAGGCTTTAGCCTGTGCTGATTGACAGCCTTCATATATCGTCTAAATCCCAATTATTCCTCCGGAAAACGCGCGATCCCCGCGGTGATATTATCGTGTCCGCCGCGCCCGATCGCGAACTCCACCAGCTTGCGCGAAATATCTACTGCCCCGCCCTCTATTCCCGCCGTGAGCGCGGCCATGTCGGTCGCGAGCGGAGCGAAATTCCACAATCCATCGGTGCAGACTAGCAGCATTCCCGGGCCGCTGAGTGGAACCTCGATCAAAGACGGCTCGAAATCTCCGTCGTTGTCCCGGCCCAGCCACTTGGTGATGGCATGCGCCTCTTTCGTTTGCAGAGCTTCTTCTTCTGTCATCTTTCCCGAACTGACAATCGCACTTAACCAGGAATCGTCGGTGGTCAACTGCCGTGCGCCTTCCGCGCCAATCCAATAAGCGCGGCTATCGCCCGCCCACGCAACCGTGGCCACGCGACCGACGATCAGCGCGGAAACAATAGTGGTGGACGGCGGGCCGGCATCTTCCCTTGCTGCGTAAGGAATGGCGCAGACCGCTTCCTGCGCCTTCCGGATGGCTGCGTTGAGCGCCCGCGCCGGATCGAACTTGCCATTGCCAAGGGCCGCGGCCAGCGAGAGCCGGGCGGCCTCCGCGGCTGCCTTCGACGCCCGGTCGGCGTCGAACGAACTGGAAACCCCATCGCACACGATCAGGGCTTTGGCCACGCCGCCATCGAGAAACTCGATCGCGAAATAGTCTTCGTTGCGGTGGTGCCGCAACCCCCGATCCGTCACTCCGCCGAGGTTCGGGCCAAGGTCTATTTCAATATGGTCGCGTTCGCGCAGGCCAGTGCGGAATCCGCATTGCAAACAGAATCCCGATTCGTCCAGATCTTCCTGTCCCGCGCCGCATTTTGGGCATCCTTTGGTGGCTGCCGGCTCATCGGACAAGCGCACGCCGCATTCTTCGCAGAACACATCCTCCGTGGGCAAGGTTGCGCTGCAAGCCGGACACTGCGTCATCGGTCAGTCCTCACGGCTTTAATCACAACCACGTCCTCGGTCGAACGCGATTAGCCTC
>DATFZA010000503.1:0-8111 GCA_035314765.1 Bryobacteraceae bacterium | reverse complement strand
CAGAAGGGCCGCGAGTAGGCCCTGAGCTACATCCTCAGCGTACTTCAGAACGGCATCCCATTGTTTACCTATACGTCCTGGTACCCATTGTGCGTCTTGGTCTTCATCTTCAGAAAAACGGACGAAGTCCTCGATGACCTCGACAAAAACGCCGGGCTGGACGAGCGACGACGGCTCCACCTTCACAAAAACTGTGCCATCCTCCATCTCCGAGCGGCGGCCCTCGATCGTCATTGAACGTAGACCAGGCGCTTGAATCAGGGGTCGCCAAATTTCCTTGGGAGCGAGCTCGTGACCGACTTCATGCCAAATCTCAAGGCTGTCCATCTGGAAGTGGAAATACCGAGACATCCCTAAGCGGCTGACTGGGGTATGCCGCAACAAGCTGAAGATCCCCGCCACCAGATCCTTGATCGGTCCGTAGTATGTGGCATCGAGACACTGCACCGTGAACCTGTTTTGAAGCACTTGCATACGAAACCAATCCGTTTGAAAATCGGCCACCTGCGACCCGATAATGCCGATTGCTGCATTCTCAGCTTCCTCCGGCCGTATCAGGCCTTGCGACCCTAGCCAGTGCGGTTGAAAAATGGCTGGATTAAACGAGCCGGCCAAAAAGATCGATGCTCCTTCTTTTTCGACTGCCCGCATGGTTCTAGGCCACTATATCGCATCGGTCGGGCTCCGGCGGCGCGATACGCTCAACCGATGGATTTTGGAACGCGTTTCCGTCTTGACCGTTCGTCATGAGGGCGAGAACTATGTTCGAATCGTATCGCCCGCTTTCACCAGACGCCGTGTATCAAGCGGCCAGCCGTTCTGCGGGGGTAACAAAACATCCCGCGCGGTCCAGGGGACCGACCCACTAATAGAAACACCGTCACATTGCTACCCTTGTCGCATGAAGCTAGCAGAGCTGGCGCGCCGCCTGGATTGCCGGGTCCACGGCGACCCGGAAATGGAGATTACCGGCGTTGCCGGCATGGAGCAAGCCGGCCCGGATCAACTCACGTTTCTCGCCAACAAGAAATACGCGCAGAAGGTGAAGCACACGCGGGCGGCCGCGATTCTGGTTGGTGAGCCGCTCAAAGACCCGCATCCGGTCAGCGTAATCTCAACCAATCCCTATCATGATTTCGCGCGGGCGCTGGCTCTGTTCTATCAACCACCGCGGCCCGCGCCTGGCATCGATCCGCGCGCGGCAATCGCGGCATCGGCCGAGATTCAAGAAGACGCGTCCATCGGCGCATTCGCGGTGATTGGCGAGAAAGTGCGCATCGGCCGCAACGCCGTGATTCATCCGCATGTGGTGATCTATGAAGGCGCCGAGATCGGCGACGATTTTCTTGCGCATTCGCACTCCGTTGTCCGCGAATACTGCCGCATCGGGCATCGTGTCATTCTCCAAAACGGAGTGGTCGTTGGCGGCGATGGGTTCGGCTTCGCCAAGACCGCGGCCGGAACGCACTTCAAGATCGTCCAGTCGGGCATTGCGATCGTCGAAGACGACGTTGAGATCCAGACGCTGACCTCCATCGATCGCGCCACGGTGGGCGAGACCCGGGTTCGCCGCGGCGCGAAAATCGATAGCCTGGTGCAAGTGGGGCACGCCTCCGTGGTCGGCGAGGACAATATCATTTGCGCGCAAACCGGGCTGGCCGGCAGCAGCATTCTCGAAAAGAACGTCTTGCTAGCCGGGCGAGTCGGTATTTCCGGGCACCTAACGATTCACGACGGTGCTGTTATCTATGCCCAGAGCGGGATCGGTGGCGATGTGCCGGCCGGCGCGGTGATGTCCGGATCGCCAGCCTTCGACGCGCGGGAATGGCTGCGGGCTATCACGGCTTTTCAGAAGCTGCCCGAAATCTGGAAAGCAGTGCGGACGCTGGTGCGACAATCTGAAGAGGCGCCTCCGCCCCAATGATAGACCACGAGAACAGCGGCCGCCGCCCGGTGGCGTATCTCAATGCACCGTTTCTAGAGAGCCCGGATGCGCGTCCATTGCGGATGCTTTCCGAGTACTTGGAACCGCTCTCGCATTTTCGCGACGAAAAAATCCAGGACACCATCGTATTTTTCGGCTCGGCGCGTGTAACGGAAGATGGCGCCATGGCCAACTATTACCGCGACGCGGTCCAGTTGGCGCAGATGATCACGGAATGGTCGGCGCGCATCGAGAGCCCGGCCGCGCGTTTCGTCATCTGTTCCGGCGGCGGCCCCGGCATTATGGAAGCGGCCAATCGAGGCGCTTCTCAAGCCGGTGGCAAGACCATCGGGTTGAATATCGGACTGCCTTTTGAACAGCGGCCGAATCAATACATCACGCCCGAACTCAGTTTCGAATTTCATTACTTTTTCATGCGCAAGTTCTGGTTTGCGTACCTGGCCAAGGCGCTGGTAATCTTTCCCGGAGGCTTCGGCACTCTGGATGAGTTGAGTGAGATTCTCACGCTTGCCCAGACGCGCAAACTCGAATCGAAAATCGTGATTGTCCTCTATGGTTCTGGCTTCTGGAAGGAAATCCTGAACTTTGACGCGTTGTTCAAGTACGGAATGATCAGCGAGGACGATCTGTCGCTGTTCCACTACGCGGACGATCCCCAGACGGCTCTCGCCATTCTGCAGGAACACCTCACCAAGTACTACCTTGGGCCGGAGACTCCGCTCGAAGAACCGGCGCCCGAGACGCCGGAAATCGCCCGGTCCAGAGTGTAGCGTGGGTCGCTGGAAAGCAAGAAAACTCGAAATCGCCTTCGCGATTTCGCTGCTCATCAACCTGCTTTTCCGCTTCTTCCTGCCGGGCGGCTCGCTTCAGGAATTCACCACGTTTCTCGCCGTGGTCCTGGGCGCATGGCTGCTGATCCGCTTTCTGCGCCAGGGACTCCGCGCCGCCCTCTGGCGTTTGCGCAACCGTCTGATGATTACTTATGTGTTCATCGGCGTAGTGCCCGTGCTGCTGATCGTCGCCCTGGTTGGGCTCAGCGCTTATCTCCTCGCGAGCCAATTGGCGGTGTTTCTGGTCGTCTCGGAATTGGATCGAAAGGTAGATGCCCTGCAAAGCGCCACGGAGATCGTGGCCCGCACGGAGCCCCAGCTACGCAAAGAGGTGATGCGGCGAGTGACGGAGCTATACCAGGATCGTTACCCAGGCATGATCATGTGGCTGAGAGAAGGCGAGACCGTGGAGTCGTTGCCGCGGGAACCGCTCATCGAGCCGCCGGACCTTCTTTGGAAAGACACCCGCGGCATCGCCATGCGCCGTGGGCGTTACCTCGCTTGGTCCCACCGGGTGCTCCATGATATACACCATGAGACCCGCATCACAGCGGCCCTGCCGCTCACGCGCAAGTATCTCAGCGGTATGATTCCGGGCTTGGGAGAAGTGTATTTTCTGCAAGTCAATCCGCCGGGACCCGCGCCGGCCGGAGCTTCTAAGAAACTGGAAATCCAAGTCAAAGGTAACGTCCAGCAAAAAGCTACTTTCGACCTCAAAGCGGCGCGAGAGGACAAATCGGCCAGTTTGATGCCTCCATCGGTCAGCCGATTTGACGTTCCGCTGAGCTGGTTCTCCGGCGTGCACGCGTCCCGATGGGCGGAATCCGGCAAGGATTCCTACGCCGTACTCACGGTCCAAACCAGGATATCGGCGTTGAGCAATATTCTGTTCGCGCAAAAGGCCGACGAGTTGGAGGGCGTCGCGATGATCGCGCTGCTCGTGATAGCCGGCGCGTTCGTGGTGGTGGAATTGGTCGCTCTATTTATCGGCGCGTCGCTTACGCGCACCGTCACTGGCACGGTTCATTCGCTATATCAAGGGACTCAGCGAGTGATGCATGGCGACTTCTCGCATCGCATTCCGATTCAGGGAAATGACCAGTTGGCCGACATGGGCAAGTCCTTTAACTCGATGACCGCGAATCTCGAACGTTTGGTGGTGGTAGCCAAAGAAAAGGAACGCCTGCAAGCCGAGATCGAAATCGCGCGCGAGGTGCAGAATCAGCTCTATCCGAAGACCGCTCCCGTGGCCCGGACGCTCCGCGTTACGGGTCTTTGCCAGCCGGCGCGCATGGTCTCGGGAGATTACTACGATTTCCAGCGCTTTGAGCAAAACCTGCTCGCTATCGCGGTAGGGGACGTCGCCGGCAAGGGGATCTCGGCTGCGCTACTGATGGCGAGCATTCAATCCGCCATGCGCATGGAGCTGCGCTCTTCCGCGATGCTTCCCTTGAACGGAACCAGGCTGTCCACGGCCCGCATGGTTTCCGAACTCAACCAGCAGCTTTACGCCACCACGGCGCCGGAAAAATACGCCACATTCTTCTTCAGCCTCTACGACGAAGTATCGGGCAAGCTGACTTACACCAACGCGGGCCACTTGCCGCCCATTTTGTTTCGCAAGGAAAGAACCCAGATGCTGGAAGTCACCGGAACCGTTATGGGCGCTTTTCCCATGTCGCGCTACGAAGAAAGCGCCTTGCAGATGGAGCCTGGCGACCTGTTGGTGTGTTATACCGACGGCATCACCGAGCCGGAGAACGCTTACGGCGAGATGTTCGGCGAAGAGCGTTTGATGGAGGTGGTCAGCAAGAACCTCGATCGCGACGAGGACCGGATCATGGAGTTGATCATGGATGCCGTATTGCAGTGGACCGGCTCAGGGGAATTGCAGGACGACATGACAGTGCTGCTGGCCAGAAAACAATAAGATTGTAGAGCTGATCACATGAGCAATTTGGCGCATTTCGTGGGCCGCCCGTTACAAATACCAGAAACTCTGGCTAGCAGTGCTGTCGAATGTGGGGCAGGTTATCAACCTGCCGCGGGTTATTTACCCGCGCGGGGTGTAATAACGACTGTCCCATTATGCGCGCGCCAACCGAAGGTTTCCTGGCGACCCTGTGCGCGGGGGACCACACACTAACCATGTTGCGCCGAAGAATACTGCTGATCGTGGGGGCCATCGTGGTCGCGCTGGCTTTTGGCACCAGCGGATTTGTGCTGATCGAGCATGTGGACCCGTTCAGCGCGTTCTATATGACCCTGATCACGATCACCACGGTCGGATACGGCGAAATCTTTCCCCTGAGCCACGCGGGACGAATCTTCAACTCGTTTCTGATATTCTTTGGCGTAACCACCATGCTGCTGGCCATCGGCGGTATGACGCAGACCGTTGTTGAGCTGGAACTCAATCAGTTTTTCTCGAAACGCCGGATTCGCAAAATGATTGACGCACTGGAAGACCATTACATCGTATGCGGTTACGGGCGCGTGGGACGCGGCTCGGCCCAGGAGTTGCGGCGCGCCGGCGCTTCTTTTCTGGTGATGGACAAAGATGAAGGTAACGTGGAAGAAGCGATCCGCTCCGGGATGCTGGCGGTGCTGGGCGACGCCAACCGCGATGAGAACCTGATTGATGCGGGCATCCGGAAAGCCAAAGGCCTGATCGCCACGCTGAGCAGCGACGCCGACAACCTGTTTTTGATTTTGTCCGCCAAGGCGCTGAATCCCAAGCTGCAGGTATCGGCGCGGGTCACGGAAGAACAGGCCGAGCGGAAGATGCGCCTGGCGGGCGCGGACTATGTGTTTGCGCCTTATGACATGACCGGCTACCGCATGGCGCAAGCGCTGATGAAGCCGCATGTATTCCAATTCATCGATTTCACTTCCAAGAATATGGGTTTGGATGTCAGCATGGAGCAAGTGCGCGTGGGCGCCTACATGCGGTCGCGAACGCTCGGCGAGCTGCAAATCCGCAGAGAAGTTGGAGTCATTGTGCTGGCCGTGAGGAAGGCTGATGGCCGCATGATTTTCAATCCGGACGCCGGTACCGTACTCGACGGCGGCGATTATCTGGTGGTGATGGGCGAGGCCGCCAATTTGCAGAAGTTGGAGACCCTGGTCACCCAGGAAACTGCATAATGGCACGGCATAAAGGCACGGCATGAAGATTTTGACGGCGCAGCAGATGCGCGATATCGATGCGAAAACTATTGAGCGCGGAATTCCCAGCATCATCCTGATGGAGAACGCCGCTCACCGGGTGGTGGAGTATCTTCAGGAAACTTTCCCCAACCTGCGCGAACAGCGAATTGTGGTGCTATGCGGCAAGGGAAACAACGGCGGGGATGGGCTCGCCATCGCGCGGCAACTGCACATCCGTATTCATCCTCGTTCGCTCCACGTGGTGCTCGCCGCCGACACCCGCGAGTTGCGCGGCGATGCGGCGGAGAACCTCATCATGCTGCGGGCTTTTCCGGATTGCCGGGTTCAGTTTGAAATCACTCCGCCGATGCATAGCGCCACGCTGATTGTCGATGCGTTGCTCGGCACCGGAATCAACGGACCGGCTACGGGAAAGAGTCTCGAGTTCATTCGCGCGATCAACAACGGGTTTCCCCAGGCCGACGTGGTTGCCGTGGATGTGCCCTCTGGTGTATCGAGCGACACCGGAAGCGTGCCCGGCGAGTGTGTCGATGCCGGTCACACCGTGACGTTCACCGCTCCCAAGCTGTGTCACGTGCTGACGCCGGCGGCCGACCGCTGCGGAAAACTGCGGGTTGTGCCCATCGGCTCCCCGCCGGATCTGCTGGAAAAAGATCAGAGTCTCTGGCTTGCCTTATCGGAGCCGGCGATTTTCCAGCAACTGTTTTTGCCGCGAACGGCAGATTCGAATAAAGGCAGCTACGGCCATGTGTTAACCATCGCCGGTGCTCGGGGCAAGACCGGCGCCGCCGCCATGGCTGGCTTGGCGGCTTTGAAAATCGGCGCCGGACTCTCCACCATCGCCAGCGCGGAATCGGCGATCGGCGTAATCGCCGGTTATGCGCCCGAGGTCATGACGGAGCCTTTGCCGGAAACAGAGACCGGTTCCATTTCCAGCCGGGGACTGGACGCGAAACAGTTGGAGACACTGGTGGAGAGAAAAACCGTGCTGGCCTGCGGTCCCGGTCTCGGCAGCCATCCCGATACCATCCAATTTGTGCGCCGGCTGGTCGACGAGATCGAACAACCCATGGTGCTCGATGCCGACGCCTTGAACGCGCTGGCACGCAAGGAGTTTCAGGGCGGGGCCGTGCGCGTGCTCACGCCGCATCCCGGCGAAATGGCGCGCTTGCTGAAACGCACCATCGCGGAAGTGCAAGCCGACCGCATCGGCTTGGCGCGCGGTTTCGCCGTGGAGCGCAAAGTTTGGATCGTTCTCAAAGGAACTCGCACGGTGATTGCCGCCCCCGACGGGCGCGTCTGGATCAATCCCACCGGTTCGCCGGCTCTGGCGACTGGCGGCACCGGCGACGTCCTGACGGGCATTATCGCCGGACTACTGGCGCAATTTCCGGCTCAAACCGAAGCCTGCGTGCTGGCTGGCGTGTATCTGCACGGCCGCGCCGGAGAACTCGGCGCGGCGCAGATTGGCGAGCAGCCCTTTGTGGCCACCGACATCTTCCGCTATCTGCCCGAGGCGATCCGTGAAGTCGCGGACTTATCGAACTGAGTCCGAAGAGGAGACGATTGCGCTGGGCGAGCAGCTTGCCGGCGAATTGCCTTCACCCTGCCTGGTGCTCTTGATTGGTAACCTTGGGGCTGGTAAGACGACGCTCGCCAAGGGGATTGTCAAAGGACTCGGCGCGGCCGAACCGGAGGAAGTCTCCAGCCCGACTTTCACTTTGATTCACGAGTACGGGCCCCGCGTGTACCACATCGATCTTTACCGCATTGGTCGCTCGCAAGACTTGCCGGCGCTGGGGCTGGAAGAATTGTTTGATCAGAACGCCGTGATCCTGATGGAATGGGGCGAGCGGTTTCCGGAGATTCTGGCCAATCCGCATATCGAGATCCGTCTCGATCCTGCCGGCGAAGAATCGCGGCTGATTGAGGTCATCCGATAGGCGGACGTCCGGGCCTGCAGGATGCTGCTCAATCGTGCGCGCTTGGCAGGAGGCGGTCCGGAATGCGGTGGCATTGCGAAAGCGCCTGGCGCAGGTGTGCGATATCCAAAGGCTTGGGGAGAAAGTCGTCCATGCCAGCGGCGGTGCATTGCTCGCGGTCGTCTTTGAATACGTTGGCGGTGAGGGCGATCAAGCGCGGACGTCTATCCGCCTCCAGTTGAT
>DATFZA010000502.1:0-8987 GCA_035314765.1 Bryobacteraceae bacterium | reverse complement strand
TGGAGGTGCGGAGAATGCGAATCCAAGTTTTTGTTTTAGCCGTGTTGCTGGGCAGCGCAAGCGGTCTTCCCGGCCAAACCCCGGTGGTCAACACGAGCCTCGCCGGCAAAGCTACCACATCCAAGTCATTCACCATGCCGCGCACGCTCGACGGCCATCCGGATCTCCAGGGCACCTACGATCTGGCCACGCTGACACCCATTGACCGGCCGGCCGGCCAAGGTCAGACCATGACCGCGGAGGAGGCCAAGAAACGGGAAGCCGGGCAGCAGAAGCGAGTGGCGCAGGGAGATGCCAAGATCGCGGGTGACCGCACGGCTCCTCCCAAGGGCGGCGATGGGTCGGTGGGCGCGGCTGGAAACGTGGGCGGATACAACTATGGTTGGCTCGATCCCGGTTCCAGCTACAACGTCGTGGACGGGCAGATCCGGACGTCGCTGATCATCGATCCACCCGATGGACGAATGCCTCCGTATACGCCGGAAGCGCAGAAGCGAATCGCCAGCATGCGGGCGCGCGCAAACTCAGACGCGACGGAAAGTAACGATCCCGGCCTCGATAAGACACCTGGCGCGTACGACGATCCAGAAGCCCGTCCGCTGGGCGAGCAATGCCTGCTCGGTTTTGGCTCGACCTCGGGACCGCCGATGTTGCCGGATTACTTCTACAATAATCTCCATAAGATCGTCCAGACGGGCGATTCGGTCATGATTCTGACCGAGATGGTGCACGATGTCCGGGTGGTGCGGATGAACGCGCAGCACCTGCCCGGCAACATCCGCAGGTGGCTGGGCGATTCAGTGGGGCACTGGGAAGGGGATACGCTGGTGATCGATACGACCAACTTCACCAGTAAGACCCGGTTCCGTGGCTCGACGGAGAATCTACACGTGGTGGAGCGCTTCACGCGCACTGGCCCAAAAACGCTGCTGTACAGGTTCACTATCGAGGATCCGGCAACCTGGGCACGACCCTGGACCGGCGAAATGGCCTGGTACGCGACCAACGGATTGATCTATGAATATGCCTGCCATGAAGCCAATTACGCTTTGGGCGATATTTTGAGGGGCGCCAGAGAGCGAGATAGAGAACAAGGGGCGGCGAAAGCCGGTAAGTAAGAGAACTCATATGAAATTTAGACTTTTTGTATCGGTCTTATGCGCGGCGGCAGCCTTGTTCCTGGCTGCTCCTCCCTTGGCCGCGCATCACGCGTTTGGAGCGGAATTCGACTCGAACAAGCCGGTTCTCATAAAGGGCAAGCTGGTTAGAGTGGAGTGGGTGAACCCGCACTCCTGGCTGCACATCGAAACGGTCAACGCGGCGGGTGAAAAGGAAGAATGGATGGTGGAGGGCGGAAGTCCCAACTCGCTGCTCCGGCGGGGAGTGACCAAGGACAGCCTGAAGATTGGAACGGAAGTCGTGGTGGACGGCTACCAGACGCGAGACCATTCTCTGCTGCGCGCCAACGGCCGCAACATTACGCTCAAAGACGGCACCAAACTATTTCTCGGGTCGGCCGGTACGGGCGCTCCGGACGATCCGCACTAGATCGGGCGCGGGTACAGTCATCAGGGTCGATCAGCCCTGCCAACGGCAGCGTGACAGGAGGGGCGCGCCCCTCCTCGGTTGTCTATAAGATTATTTCGATTGTTAGGAAGGTATTCACGATGAAGCTCGGTTCAATGCGGCTGATTCCGTCGGTCGCGGCTACGGCAATCTTAGGTTTAGGGCTAGTGGGTGTGGCCCGCTCACAGGCGACGGCGAAGCCACAAATGGCTGAAGATGTTTTCAAGAACATCCAGGTGCTGAAGGGCATTCCCGTGGACGATTTCCTGGGAACCATGGGCATAATGTCGGGCAGTGTCGGCTTTGACTGCTCGGAGTGTCATACCGCGGCGGGCACCGACAAAGTGGATTGGGCGGCGGATACTCCGAAGAAGGTCATGGCGCGCAAGATGGTGAGAATGGTTGCCGCCATCAATAAAGATAACTTCTCAGGCCGGCAAATGGTGACCTGCTGGACCTGCCACCGGGGCCGCGATCACCCCGCGGCCACCGAAGCACTGGCGACGGTATATGGACCGGGACCCGAGGATCCGGATGACGTGGTGGTGCAGGCGCCAGGCCAGCCGGAGCCAAGCGTAATTCTGGATAAGTACATTCAAGCGCTGGGCGGCGCTCAGAAGCTGTCGGGACTCACCAGTTTTGTCGCCACGGGCACGAGCATCGGGTTTGGAGGCTTTGGTGGAGGTGGCGTGGTTCACATTTACGCGAAAGCCCCCGACCAACGCACCACGCTGATCGAGTTCGAGAAGGCTACAGGCCGCGACGACAGCGTCCGGACTTACAACGGTCATACGGGTTGGGTCAAGACGCCGCTGACTATCCTCGGAGAGTATGAGGTAACCGGAGGGGAACTGGACGGAACCAGGATGGATGCGCTCCTGTCCTTTCCGGGCCAGATCAAGCAGGTGCTCACCGATCTCCGGGTAAGCAACCCGACCACAATCAGCGACCTTCCCGGGCCGTCGAGCCAAACGGCCGCGCAGGCGGCGCCAGGGATCGGGCAAGATCGGGACGTAAATGTCGTCCAAGGAACCGGGCCCCGCGGGCTTCTGGTCACGCTGTATTTCGACAAGCAGTCGGGCCTGCTATTGCGGGTAGTCCGCGCGAACAAGACGCCGATTGGACGGATCAACACCCAGATTGATTTTGCCGATTATCGCGAGGTGAATGGAGTCAAGTTTCCATGCCGCTTGATTTTCGCGTGGATGGACGGGCGGGACGCCATTCAGTTAGACCGGATCGAGACGAACGTTCCGATCTCCGAAAAGAAGTTCGGCAGGCCAACGACCGTGAAAGAGCAATAGCTCTCTTATTTGTTTTGACGCCTCCGGCGACGCGATCCCTGGTCGGAAACTCTTCACGGTGATGACACCGTTAACGCCGTCCTTCAGCGTCATCAAAAAGCGCTGTTGAAACCGCTGCCCCATCCTCATACTAGAGCGTTGCCCGGCGTGCTTCCGGAAAAGAAGCGCATCCATCCGCGCCGGGCGCTCATCGATAGAGGTGTTGGAAGCGCAAAGGGTGCGGCGCGCACCACCGAGTTTATCGGGAACCTGATCGCGCCGGGTTTCGTCTGGCGCGAGTTCCACAAATCAGTTCACACATGGAGACAGCAGAATTATGAGCAAACTTGCAGGCAAGGTAGCCGTGGTTACCGGTGCTTCAAAGGGAATCGGGGCTTCCATAGCCGAGCATTTAGCGGCGGAGGGTGCATCGGTCGTCGTCAACTACGCTAGCAGCAAGCCGGGCGCGGATGCGGTGGTCAAACGCATCGCCGAGAAGGGCGGGAAGGCCGTGGCGGTTCAAGGCGATGTTTCGAAACAGGAAGACATCCAGCGGCTTTTTGCGGATACCAAGGCTGCCTACGGAAAGGTGGATATTCTGGTGAATAACGCGGGCATTTACGAGTTTCAGCCGTTAGCCAATATCACCCCGGAACATTTCCACAAGCACTTTGACCTCAATGTGCTCGGGCTCTTGCTGACCACGCAAGAGGCAGTGAAGCTGATTGGACCTGAGGGTGGATCGATCGTCAATATGAGTTCTATCGTAGGTCCGATGCCGGCGGCGACAGCGTCTGTATATAGCGCGACCAAAGCGGCGGTGGATGCGATCACGGTGTCCTTATCGCTGGAACTGGGTCCCAAGAAAATAAGGGTCAATTCGGTGAATCCCGGGATGGTGGAGACAGAAGGGCTGCACTCCGGCGGCATTGCGGCCAGCGATTTCCGCAAGATGGTCGAGTCCCACACGCCGTTGGGCCGCATTGCGCAGCCGGAGGATATCGCGCGAACGGTGGTGTTTTTCGCTTCCGATGACGCGGGTTGGGTGACCGGGCAAACGCTGCTCGTAACCGGCGGCATTCGCCAGTAATCAGCCCAGATCTAACTCAAAGCAATCCGAAGAGCGGCTGAGGTTGGGATTGTAAAACGGGTCGTTCTGAATCCAGAGCGACCATCGTTTTTGCATATGCGCCAACTCCCTATGGCCCGTAATCACGCGCTTTGAGGCGCTCTCATAGTGATACAGCCGGGCAAAAGGCGTGTACACAATGCGCAGGCCGGACTCGGCTAGTTTCAGACAGAAGTCGGTGTCCTGAAAACAGGTCGGCAGGCTGACTTCGTCGAAGCCGCCGAAGCGCTCGAACACTTCGCGCCGCACCAGCATACAAGCGCCGGTCACAGCCGAGCAGTTGCGGACCACGTGCGAGAAGCCGTAGTAATAAGGTCCTCCGCTCTCTGGCATCGCGCGGAAGGCGTGGCCAGCGGTTCCGTAGGTTCCCATGATCACGCCGGCGTGCTGAATGGAGTCGTCGGGGAATAACAGCATCGGGCCCACCGCGCCGACCTTCGGTTGCTGGCCGTGTTCGAGCATTGTTTCTATCCAGTCCGGCGTGATGACGGATGTGTCGTCGTTCAGGAAGATCAAATACGGAGAGTTGGTCGCCGCTACACCCGCGTTGCAGAGTTTGGAAAAATTGAATGGCGCATTTCTATGGTCGAGTAACGTGATCTTGACGGTGGTGTCGCGGAACCGGTTTACGCGCTCGATCACTTCTTCACCCTGCGAATTGTCCACTACCACTACCTGGAAGTTGCGGTAAGTGGTTGTGCTCAACAAGCTGTCTATCGCGTGGACGAATTTCTCGCTGCCACCGGTAGGAATGATAATGGCGATCTCGCCCAGCTCCGCCAGATCGTAATGGATGCGGTAACGGCAGACACTGGTCTCCTGCACCCGGCCGCTTATGCCGCGCCGCTGCAGGTGCTCGGCCAGCGCGCGACGCCCGGCGTCGCTGGCGGCGGGCTTTTGCGCCTTCTCCATGGCGGTGGACTGCGAGTGCTTGCGCCAATGGTACAGGACTCGGGGGATGCGCCGGATCCGGTCGGTCTGTTCGGATAGACGCAGAATCAGATCATAATCCTGGCTGCCGTCAAACTCGGGCCGCATGCCGGAAACGCGCTCCAACAAAGACCGGCGCGCCACCAGGAAGTGGCAGACGTAGTTCATCGATCCCAACAGATCCGGAGACCACTCGGGTTTGAAGAATCCTTCCTGCCGCCGCCCCGCGGCGTCGATCTTATCTTCGTCGGAGTAGAGAACATCCAGCCCGCGGTCTTCCCGCAGGGCGCGGGCTACATGGTAGAGCGCGTCGGCGGAGAGTTCGTCGTCATGATCCAGAAAGCCGATAAACTCGCCGGTGGCTACTGCCAGCCCGCCATTGGTCGCCATCGAGATGCCGCCGTTCCCTGGCATTTGGCGCAAGCGGATACGGGGATCGGAGCCGGCATAATATTCGAGCAGCGCGGTGAGACCAAGCTGGCGCGAACCGTCATCCACCAGAATCAATTCCCAGTTGGGATAAGCCTGGCGCTTAACGGATTCAACGCACTGCTTGAGAAATGTTTCCGGGGTCCGGTAAACGGGTGTGATAATGCTGATGCGCGGAGCGTCGTTCCAATACAGGCTCTGACGGCGCATCTCCGCCAGTTCTTCCGGAGTTGCGGTGGTTCGGTCCGCCCATACTTCGTAGGCGGTGTGCCGGTCGACCTGGAATTCCACGTACGCCTCGGCGGTACTGCCCTTGGCCGATACAGCCTGCACCAGCAGGCTGTGTGAGCCTGGCGTCAGGTCCATCGTGGAAGCGTGCCAGTGGAACCCGCCATGCGCCGCGCCCGGGAAACCGGCATAGTGGCTGCCGATGTCCTCCCGCATCCGCCCGTAGGTGACCTCCACCGGGACGCCGCCATCGAGAGAGACCAGGACGCGCGCCACTTGACTCTGCGCGACGGCCCAACCGGCCAACGATATCGCGGAACCGCGAAACAGCAGGTCCCGTTCTCGTGGGGTCTCGATCCGGAGCCGAACCGCATCGCCCGGTGCTGAACTGCCGCCTTCACACCTGGCCGGACGCTCGCTCGCGCCGGCGATCCGGATGGAGCGGCGGATTTCTTCCGTTTCCCCGTTTTCAGCGATCAGGCGGAGGCGTAGCGTGTGCGGACCCGGCGTCAGAGATTGCAGCTCGTGACGCATCACAAAGCCGCTGCGCTCGCCGCCAGGGTGCTTCGGGTGTTGGCTCGCCACGTCGGGCCGGGCGAAGCCTTGTGCCACTCCAAACCAATGCCGGTCATCGATAGCCGCCTCGATTTTGCCGGTTTCCTGCGGGAAGAGGGCCCAGCCGCGAACGATCATTTCATCGAAATAGAGAACCTGGCCTTCGATCGGTTCATCGAGGCAATGTGGAAACCCGCTTGTCTCGTCCCGCTGGACTCGTGCTTGGATGGCGCCAACGTCGCGGGCCGGCAATTGCTGGCGCGATTTATGCCGCTTACCACGCAGCCGGTCGATCGCTCCGCCTGCCATTACCAAGGTGCGCCAGATGCGGCTGTCGTAGAGCCCGCTCAGCCGCTGTTCCGCCTGCGTCATTCTTTGGTGGATGTGCGATAAAGAAGCCTGTAATTGGCCATGACCCGCGGATACCCGCTGCAGTTGCGGCGCCTGTTGCTCCCAGCGGTCGAGCATCTGCTGATGCTTGGCGCGCAAGTCCCGAACCTGGATTTGCAAAGCTTCGTTTTCGAGTGCGAGAGTGCGCAAGCTCTCGCGCAGCAGCAACATCTCGCGCTCTTGTTCATCAGCTCGATGTTCGGCGATTCGATGCTCGGACCCGGGCCCTGAAAAGGGTGGGTCGCGGCGATCCAATAGGCTGAGCTTCTTCTCCATCAGTCGCAGCGTGACAGCGCGCTGGCTATAGTGTAGTACCGAATTGTAGCATTCCCCTTCGATCGCTCAAAGCGTGTTTTCCGGATGCTTTGGAACCCTTCGTTAAACATAGCGTCAGAAGTACTTGCGCATCCGCTCCCTCACGGTCGCGGCTCGGAATCGCCTGATCGGTTTTGTTCGCAAACACTAGTAGCGTTGTTGCTAAAGGGGCACAAACTGCGACTCATCCCAATCCGGCGGCTGCGCCAACAACCCGTGCGTTCTTGGAATGAACCAGGTGAGATAATGCATGGCGCTCTTCAGTTTCTCTTCGTCGCCGTGATAGTCGGCTGCCTTCAAGTTCACCATGATGTTGCGCGACGGGCGCAATTGCGGATCGACCACCAGGCACACTTTGGGCTGCGGCACGCGATAAACATCATGCATGAATCGCGCCAGGACACGCCGGGCTCGTGCGGGCAAGAACGACTCACCGGGAGCCGCAATCAGCACTTGACGCGAACCGGAACTGGTCCGCGGCGGCTCTTCCACGTCTCCATCGAAACTCCCGTAGAGGCTGTAGGCCAGCAGGCCGCCGTATGTGAAAACCCATTGCGGACGGGAAGAGGGCGCGCCGTCGAAGATCGCCATTCCGAACCCTTGATCGAGCGCCGAATCGAGCAAGCCAGCCAAAGTAACGGCCGGAGCAGACGGTCGGGCGTTCGCGAGTTCAAGCTGCAGATACGGGAAAGTATCCGGGCCCTTTTGGACGGGCGGATCTCGCCGCGCCAGCGCTGAGTGTGGAATGGCGGCATAAAACTCCCGCCGCCAGTGGTCATCGCGATCCGGTTGATTCATCCGGAACAATTGATCGAGCATGGCAAAGAATAGCGTAACGCGCCGATTGACAGAGCAAGTTCCAGGTATAATGCCAAACAACCGATTTTGCAGAGGAGTTGCCGATGTCGATCATGCCTTCGTCGCACTTTCCGCCGGCGCCGACGACCTCACCGCCGCCCGAGCAGGTTAGCATCTCCTCCAACCCGGTCGTCACTCGATACGTCGACGCCTATAGAGTGGCCACGGCGCAGCAAGGCCTCGGGCGATGGATAAAGATCGGGTCGCTGATCGTTGGAGGCGTGATTATACTTCTGGGCATTTTCTATGGAGGAAGCTCGCCGGACACTCAAAACGGCGGCTTCTTCGGGCCGGACAAAACGGTGGAGCACATCATGCGAGGCTTTACGGTTGCGGTCGGATTAGTGCTGGGTGCGATTGGCTTTCTGTTGGGAGTGCTCGTCTCCTCGGGCGGGCAAATAACGAAAGCCGCTTTGGATGCCGCCGTGAACACCAGCCCTTTCCTGGACAACGATGAACGAGCCCGCATGATGTCGCTCTGAGCGAGGACAGTGACACCCCGGGGCGCAGAGCGGACGGGGACACAGCGGGCTCGAGTCCGAATTCCTTCGCTTGAGAACTATCGTAGCTGTGTCCCCTGGCGCTTGGCACGAAAAGCGCTTATTAAACATAGCGTCAGAAGTACCTGCGCATCCGCCCCCTCACGGTCGGGGTTCTGTTACCGATCCGCGCGCGTCAGCAAGCGGCCACTCGCTAGTACTTTTGACGCCATGTTTAGTTGGCCGCCGCCGCCTTCTTGAAGTCGCCCGCTTTGACAATGGTGATTTGCGCCGGGTCGATATGGCGCCGCATGGCCTCGGTGATCTGCGCGGCCGTTAGCGCCTTCACCTTGGCATCCAACTCACGGTCCCAAGCGAGCGTGCGATCGTCGTAATCCCGGCCCGTGAGCATCCCGCAGAGGGCTTGATCCTCCGCCCGGCTCACTTGGCGCGATTGCAGCCAGCCCGCTTTATCGGCTTCCACTTCCTTGTCGTTGAAGCCATCCTTGAGCATTCTGGCGATCTCTTCCCGGAAAGCGGCCTCGACCTTCGCGACATTTTGCGGCGCGGCAATGGCCATCGCCTGGAACCTGCCGTCTTCCTCATTGGATTTGGCCGACAAACTGGAACTGATGCCGTAGCTCAACCCGTCTTTGACCCGGATTCGCTGCGCCAGCCGGGAGTTGAGGAATCCGCCGCCCAGCATATAATTGCCGAACACCAACGCCGGATAATCCGGATCGGTATCGCGCAACCGCAAGCGTTCGCTGGCAATGAAAACCGCGTTGGCCTTGTCCGGAGTCTCGATGGATTGATTGCCCGGCG
>DATFZA010000501.1:0-4717 GCA_035314765.1 Bryobacteraceae bacterium | reverse complement strand
GCGGCTAGGGCCGATTCTTGCCATTTCCAATCAAAGTTCAACGCTACCGGGGACTTTCAGCGACGTCTTTTCGTTTGGAATAATCCCAATTCTCCGGCTGTCCCCCAGTCAAGCCTGCACTGCCACCGTTAAATTCGGCATAGTAAGGCTATGATCCTGCGCCTATTTCGCCTGATCGCCGTTTGCGGGTTGCTGACGTCCTGCTCCCCGGAGCCGAAAAAGGAACCACCTCAAGCCGCCGAGGCGCCGGCCGTTCACGACGAGTCGCGGCGCTTCCCGCAAGCAAATCTGGTGGGCACAAAAGTCGTCCAGCGGCAGTTGCTGGGCAAGCCGTTCATGCCCGGCGGCACGGTAGCTGCATACAAGAAAGGGAAAACCGAATGGAGGCTGTTTCTGGCTCAGTTCCCGGACGCAACCAGCGCGGCCATCGCGTTGCCGGATTGGCGCAAAGCGTTGGCAGACCCCAAGCTGGAACCTTCCTTCGGTGGCTACTTTGGTCAGGACGGCGGCCAGCCGGTTTTTGTTTTCGCCAAAGGCGCTTGGATCGTGGGCGTTTCGGGTCTCCCTGAAAAAGATGCCGACGCGCAAGCGCGCCTGCTCGCGGCCAAGCTATAGCAGGTTGCTGAACGACTTGCAAAGGCTTTAGCAAGCGTTCGCACAGCAGCACTGTGACACCCTGACCTGAAGTCTCCACACCTCCTGACCGCCGTATAATTCGAAATGCGGGCGGCTCCGGCCACCCGCTTTCTCCATGCCCCGGTGTAAAGTTCTTCTCGTCGGATGGGACGCCGCCGATTGGAAAGTCATCCGGCCGCTGATCGACGCGGGCAAGATGCCCAACGTCCGGCGTCTGGTCGAAAACGGCGTCACCGGGCAGATCGCCACGCTGCATCCGCCGCTCTCCCCGATGCTATGGACTTCTATCGCCACCGGAAAGCGGCCCTTCAAGCATGGCATCCTGGGCTTTTCCGAGCCAACTCCGGACGGCCGCGGCGTGCAGCCGGTCACCAACCTCTCGCGAAAATCGAAAGCCCTTTGGAACATTCTCAACCAGAACCGTCTGCGCAGCGTCGTCATCGGCTGGTGGCCCAGCCATCCCGCCGAGCCGATCGATGGCGTGATGGTTTCCGATCACTACCACCGCGCCAGCGGACCGCTCGATCAGGGCTGGCCGCTGCCGGCCAACGCGGTTCATCCGCCGGAGTTGGCCAAGACGCTGGCCGATTTACGCATGCATCCGGACGCTCTCGACGAGAACATGGTGGAGCCGTTTATTCCGCTGGCCAGAGAGATCGACCAGGATCGGGACAAGCGTCCGGCCTTGTTCTTGCGAACGCTTGCGGAATGTATGAGCATTCAATCAGCCGCGAGTTGGCTGCTGGACAACCAGCCGTGGGATTTCTTCACAGTCTATTTCGACACGATTGATCATTTCTGTCACGGGTTCATGAAATACCATCCGCCGCGGCAGTCCTGGATCGCGGAACGCGATTTCGAACTCTACCACAATGTGGTCTCGATGGCGTACCAGTTGCACGATCGGATGTTGGGGACTCTGTTGCAGAAAGCCGGTCAAGACACCACTGTCATTCTCATCTCCGATCACGGCTTCCACCCGGATCACCTGCGTCCGGCTTCCATTCCCGACATCCCCGCCGGCCCGGCGATCGAGCACCGCGATTTCGGCATTCTGGCTATCAGCGGGCCAGGCGTGAGGAAAGGCGAATTGCTGCAAGGAGCATCGGTGTTGGACGTCGCGCCCACAATCCTGACTTTCTACGGACTGCCGGTGGGCAAAGATATGGACGGCAAGGTGCTGTCACAGGCCTTTGTGAAAACTCCAAAGGCAGCTTTCATTCCGAGCTGGGAAGAAGTTCCGGGCGACGATGGACGGCATCCGCCGCATACGCGGCTCGATCCGGTGGCGGCGCATGTAGCTCTCGAACAGATGATCGCGCTAGGGTACATCGAACGGCCGGACAAAAATCGCGAAGTCGCGGTGGACAAGACGATCCGCGAGCTGCGCTACAACCTCGGCGAAGCATACCAGGACGCCGCCAGGCACATTGAAGCGCAGGAGATTTTCAAGGAGCTTTATGCGGCCGATCCCGATGAGCAGCGCTTGGCGGTGCGGCTGTTCGTTTCCTGCCAGGCGCTCGGGATGCACGGCGAAATGCGGCGCATTGTTGACGACCTGGATGGCCGCCGGCGGGCGCTGTTTGAAGAGGCCCGGACCGAGATCGACGCCGATCCCGAGTCGCTCGGCCGCTGGCGCAATCTGGCTCGTTATCAGCCGGCCGTGACCGATTACTTGAAAGCGCAGGTATTGACCGCGGAGAAGCGCTATGCCGAAGCGTTGGCCGTCCTAGAAAGTGTGCCGGGCGCGTCCCTGCTCACCGCGGATCTGTATCTGCGCCTGCATCGTTGGCGCGACGCGCAACTTGTCTATGAAAAGGCGCTGGCGATCGATCCCGATAACGCGCAAGCGCATCTCGGCGTGTGCCAGGTGGCGCTGCGGCGGAGGAAATTCAGCGTTGCCGCCCAATCGGCTCTCGACGCCCTGCAACGCGCGCATCACTATCCGGTAGCCCATTTCCTGCTCGGGCGCGCGTTAGTGGGAATGAAAGAATACCAGCAGGCAGGCGAGGCGTTCCGCGCAGCCATTTCCTTCAATCCGAATTTTCCGGAAGCGCATGTCCGGCTCGCCGCTTTGCTCGAGAAGCACCTCGGCGACGCCGAATCCGCGCGCGAACACCGGCGCCTTGCGCGCCGTATGAAGCGCCGCGGGAGCACGCTTCCGATTCTTGAAGAGTCGGAGCGCGCCGATACACCGTTCTCAACGATGACAGCGGAGATGCCGCCACTCGAGGAATCCCTCATCGTTGTGACCGGTCTGCCGCGCTCGGGCACTTCGATGCTGATGCAGATGCTGGCCGCCGGCGGCCTCAGCGTCTTCACGGATGGATTGCGCGCAGCGGATGAAGACAATCCGCGCGGTTATCTCGAATTCGAGCCAGTGAGAAATTTGTTGAATGATTCAAAGTGGCTATTCGAGGCGCGAGGAAAAGTCGTCAAGATTGTCGCGCCATTGCTATCCGCTTTACCGCCGGATCTGGCTTGCCGCGTAATCCTCAGCGAGCGCGATCTCGAAGAGGTACTGGATTCGCAGGAGCGCATGCTGGCACGACGGAATCAGCCGCCGGCCGCGACACCGTCACGCCGGCGGATGTTGAAAGACGAGTACGCGCGCACCCTTGGCCGCGTACAAACGACCCTGACGCAACGCCCGAGTACGGAATTGCTGGTGATAGAACACAGCCGTGCGATTTCCGAGCCGCTCCTCACCGCGGAGAGAGTGAACAAGTTCCTGGGCGGCGGGTTGGACGTAACGAAGATGGCGGCTGCGATCGACCCGGCGCTTCACAAGTCGCAGTAGGGACGCTTGTTACCAAGCCCCCCGCACAGATCCGTACGAGCGCACTTTAGCGCATAGGGCTCCTACCTCGAGTATTGGCGTCGAAGCGCACGCCCGGTTCCGGATGCAAGATTCGCGGCAAGGGCAGCCAGCGATCGATAATCGAGCGAAAGCGCTCCCACGGTAAGCGGCGCCGTTGACTGCGCCGCCGGAGCGCCGCCAGCCACACGCGTGCCACCTCCCGCCGGAACGTCTGGAGCGCCGCGAAATTCCCCGGCGACGGCGTGATAGTTGAAGTAGCCCTGCGCCACCGACCGCAGCCAGCTTCCAGTCTCGACAATCGGCTCGTGCCACCGCTCACGCAGTTCCTGCCGTACCGCTTGCAGTTTGCTCCGCAGCCGCTTCTTCACCGTTTGCCGACGCACCTTGAACCAGCCGCCCTTCCGGGTCTTCCCGCATATATGCGTGAAGCCCAGAAAATCGAGGGTCTCGGGTTGGCCCTCGCCTCTCCGCTTGCGGTTATCCTCCGCCTAGCGTCCAAACTCGATTAACCGCGTCTTCTCCGAGTGTAGTTCCAACCCGAATTTCCGCATCCGTTCCGGCAACTGCTCCAGAAATACTTCCGCGTCCTTACGGTGCTCAAACCCCAGTACTCGGCTAACATTGATCCGCGACCCTGACCGACGACCGTCTGAGTTCGCTACCGGTTGAGGGAACCTTGGCCTTTGGCACTGAGGTTTTGAGCTGGTACGCAGCCCTGGTTGGCTAGGCTTCCGGCGTTCATGATTGCCCGCTCCGGGCAGCCGGCGGAACAACGTTATCCTGAAGTGGTGTCAGACACCGGAAACCGGTTTGCGCGGCTGGTGGAGATCATGGCGCGCCTGCGTGCTCCGGGCGGCTGCCCATGGGACCGCGAACAGACCTTCGACTCAATCAAACCCTACACGTTGGAAGAAACCTACGAGGTTTTCGAGGCGATCGACGCCCGCGATTGGCGCGGTCTGGCCGAAGAACTGGGCGACTATCTGTTGCAGGCCGTTTTTTATGCCGAAATGGCCGCCGAGCAGGGTCATTTCACCATCGACGACTGCCTGGACGCCATCAACACCAAGCTCATCCGCCGGCACCCGCATGTGTTCGCCGATGCGGAGGCCGAAACCGCGGGTGACGTCAAGCGGCGCTGGGATGAGATCAAGGCGGAAGAGAAGGCCGAGAAGGGACAAACGCCCAAGACTTTGCTGGAGGGCGTTCCGCGCAGCCAGCCGGCGGTCAGCGAATGCCAGCAGATCACCGCCAAGGCCG
>DATFZA010000500.1:0-11251 GCA_035314765.1 Bryobacteraceae bacterium | reverse complement strand
TGATCCCCGGGCGCCGCGTGGAAGTGGCCATCAGTTGGCCGGCCCAACTGAACGCGACCGTCCCGCTGAAATTGGTGGCCCGTGGACGCATCGTCCGCTGCGAACAAGGTAGGGCGGCCATCGAGATTCAGCAATACGAGTTCCGCACCCAATCCAGCGCGACTCTCATGTAGCCAATACCGAATAACAGAACCGCGACCGTTAGGGAGCGGATGTAATAGAAAAAGGGGTGCTCCTTCCGGAGCACCCCTTTTTTTCGTTACTATGGTCGCCGTTAGAAGTTGAACCGCCCCACCAACTGCAAAGTGCGTGAGTTGCTGGGGAAGAACCCTCCATAGTTATTGAAACTGGAGCTCTGCGGCTCCAGGAAGGCGCGGCTGGTGGCGGAGGTCGAGAACGATGCTACGTCGCTGATATACCCGCCGACAAACTGTGTGTGATTGAACAAGTTGGAAGCCTGGGCACTCAGGTCTAGACGGAACCGTTCGCCCCGGCTGAAGCGCTTGGTAAGCGCCAAGTCGAAGTTGTTGATGTGACCTAAGGGGAGTGTGTTGCGTCCGCCGTTGGCGTACGCCCCGAGACCCGCCTCGATGTACCGGGCGTTGGGATTCGTCGCCACGTAGGCCACGATTCCCTTGCAGGCGCCGGAGGAACAACTTGACCCGGCAGTCACCATTTGGCCGGTTGCGGTGTATCCCACGATACCGCTGCCAACCGTAGCTGCGCCGTTGGGGTTGATGACGGTTCTGTCACCGGCGGTATCACCATTGAGATTGGAGTCCACGCCGCTTTGAACGGTGGCGAACTCCGGCGATTGGTAGGTATAGGTACCGGAGACATTCCAGTTGCCGACAACGTTCTTGAGCAGCCAATTGCCGTTCTGGAAGGGCCGGAAGTCATATACCGGCGTGAAGGTGAAGCGCTGCCGGCGGTCCAGGGCCGAGGAGCCCCACTCAGCAGCCAAATTCTGGAAGTCCTGAGCGCGGCGAGGCGACAGGATGGTAGAGAAGTTGGTTGCCGTCGCGTCGTCTTGAGCGTGGCTCCAGGTGTAGGCTGCGATGATCGACAAGTTAGCCGAATAGCGCTTGTTCAGTTGGACCTGCAACCCGCTATAGCGTGAATTTCCCCAGGGGTGGTATCCCACGAGATTGTTTGGGAAACCATCCTGAGCAAGCGTATTGTGCGGCAAAGACTGAAGGTAGCCTAGTGTGTAGGGAAGTGATGCCAAAGTGGACGCGGAGGGCGCCGAAGTGAATGTCGGAATACTTTGCGTGGGTGTGATCGGGGTCACAATGTTCAAGCGTGTCTGGTTATACAGATGTACGCCTTTGGTGTAAACATACCGCGCCTCTACCGTGTAGTCCTTACCCAGGCTGCGTTGGACTCCCAGAGTCGCGGTGAGCGCGTAGGGACGATCCTGATCGAAAGTATACGAGGCTGCTGCCGCGCGGGCCTGCGCCGGGGTCGGTGTGCCGTTAACCAGCGCCGGCACTAATCCGCCGCTGGCCAGAAAATTGGGTGACGAAACGTTGGAATTGACATCCAGGGTGGTCTGGAAGTACGGCGGAGAGGCGTTCTGGTTGAGGTTGATGTAAGTGTTGTAGAACGAGCGGGCGAAGCCTCCACGGATCGACCACAAGCCATCTTTACCGGGCGAGTAGTTGAACCCGATGCGCGGCGACCAGTCGTTCGGCCGAGCCTTGGGGATACCAAACGAAATCACGCCGGGCACGTTTGCCGGAGCGCTCGCCACTTGATAGCGAGAGCCCACTGGCACCGTGACGTATTCGTAACGCACGCCCAGATTGAAGGTCAAGTTCGGCCTGAGGCGGAAGTCGTCCTGGAAGTAAGCTGCGTGCTCCAGGAATCCGAAAGGCACGGCCGCGCTTCCCACGCTACGTTCGCCAGCCACGCCGGTGACGGCGCCGCCCGTGGGTGACATGTCCAACAAATACTGCTCGATGCCTGTATAGTCATAGTCGCCGCGGGAACGCTGCACGAAATAACCCGTCAGGATGATATCGACCAGGTCATAGCCCACCTTGAAGGTGTGCCGGCCCCAGGTCTTCGTCAGGTTTTCCTGGACCTGGAACTTGTTCTCGATATCGCCGGACGGTCCGGAAGGCCCGACATCGAGTCCCAGATCGTCGAAACTCAAATTCGGAAATGCGTTCAAGCCCGGAAACGTGAACGGTCCGGAGCCTTCGCTGGCATTCTGGCGGCTGAAGGCGATACGAAGTTCGTTCTCCATCGTGGGTGAGAAATTATGGAACTCCGAGATAGACCCAGTGTGTCCGACTGCAGGGATCGGCAGAAAGAACACCGGCAATTGAGGTGTGTTGTCGATACCGGTGGTATTGGCGTAAATGAACCGGCCGCGAAGCTGATCCGACTGGCTAATGTTGTAGTCGATCGCAACCACCGCATCGTAAGAATTGAAGTAGCTCGGAGAGGCGAACGACAATGCTCCTATCGGAATGTTCTGCCCGAGCACCGAAGTCGTACCGCAGTCGGCAACGTCTGGGGATCCAGCCACGGGGACGTATTTCTCAAAGACGCCCAGATTGGTTTTGTTGACATTGCCAGAACCAGTGGGTAGGCTGTTCAGGGCGCTGATGCCCGCGGATGTTGGCGCGCATATAAGCTGACCCGGGACACCCGCTTGGCCCAAGGGCGTGTATTCGTAGTTTCCGAAATAAAACAGCCTGTCTTTGATAATGGGTCCGCCAACGGTCGCGCCCAGGCGGTTCAGGTCGAAGCGCGGATTGGTGGTATTTCCCGCGCGCAACGTCTGTTGGTCGATCGCGTTGTACATGCGGTTCTGGTTGTAGTCATAAATCGAACCGTGCACCGAATTGGTCCCCGTTTTTACGACCGCGTTGAAGATACCGCCCGCGGCGCCTCCGAACTCGGCGCCGAACTGGTTCTGCAACAAAGTGAACTGAGAAATCGCCTCATTCGATACATAGATCTGAGGCGCGGGATCGTAGTGATCGTCGTTGGCCACGCCGTCGAGGTTGAAGCTGTTGGCGTCCGGCCGCTGTCCCGAAACGCTGGGACCCACGCCTTGGCCGACACCGCCTGAAGAGGCCACGCCTGCTCCCAGCAGGCTCAGATTGTAGATTCCCGCCCCGCCGGCCACCGCTGACTTGCCGGCGATCGGCAAATCAACCGCTTGCTTGGCGCCAAAGGTACTTTGCAGTTGCGCGGTCGAGGTGTCGATCGCCGCCGCCGCGCCCGTCACTTCGACAGATGTGCTCACCGTGCCCACCGCCAACGTGAGGTTGACTGTGGCGGTCCGGTTGAGTTGCAACTCGGCGCCCGTCACGGTCGCCGTGGCGAACCCAGAAGAAGTCGCGGAGACGTCATAGTTACCCAGGGGAACGTCGTTCAGGCGGTATTCACCCGAGTTGTTGGTCACGGTTGTGTATTTGACACCGGTCTGTTTATTCAGTGCCGTTATGGCGGCGCCGGGAATTCCCGACCCCGTGCTATCGGTCACCACGCCGACGATTGTGCTATCCGTGGCCTGAGCGAAACCGGATACCTGAAACAACATAGCGGCTGCGAACAACACAACCACAAAAGCAAAAAGCGTGCGAAGCGTACTCTCGTGTTTCATGTGCCTCCTTCTTGGACTAGTTTGATGAGATCGAGACTATGTGCGGCGGTAACGTGCCGCCGGCATCTTGTTACTAGAACTTCTAAACCCGGAACCCCTTTTGAACCGGGCGTTGCTCAGCGTTTCACTAAGCCACTGAGATTTTTCTGATTTTAACATCTTAACCGAGTTCCCGCTCGATAGCAATCGGTTAGTGTGAGCGCCAGCGTGGCCTGGGTGACTTGCCAGGCGAAGTATCCATCTGGCCCTGCTTTCACCCAGTGAACGGCAACTTAGGCCCAACGGCCAACGAAACGCAGCCGGGTTGTTTCAGAAATGCATTGTAACGATACTGGATGCTTGCGGGTCCGCGGCTTGGTGTTAGTTGCGGCTTGAGACTGACTCCCGGCCGGCTTGATGCAGCGCGCCTGCGCTTCCGTTCCGAAGGGGATTTGACTCGATGAATACTAACCGCATCGATTCTTCCTGCCCAGATGAAAGTCTAATGCCAATGCTGGCAGTTGGTTACGGAAAAATCCTGGTCCTGCCGCCGAGCGCATCCTCCCACTTAGTTCCCACCTTAATACCAGGTAATTCTTAGTCTGGTTCGATGCCCTACTATTTCTGGAATTCGAAGTGTCACGCTGTATGCAAAACCATACAGTTGGTCATCATAACTGATTGATAATAAACAAAATACGAGATGTTTATAGTGGCACTCCGATTGCAACTCATGCCGGGAGCTTCAAACTTGAATACCAGCCATTCCTAAACGGTAAAAATACCTCCAAGGGGCGGCAGCCGAGGTCCATTTGGTACTGGGGAGCACGTAAACGGACGGTGCCTTGGCTCAGCTTCACCGTGTATAAGCGAATAAACGACAAGAAGGAGACACATGAAAACAGAGAGTACGCTTCGCAAGCTGCAAATCTTTGCGGTTGCCCTAGTGGCAGTCGTTCTACTATTCTCAACTTCCAGTTTCGGCCAAGCCACCGACAGCATTATCGTCGGCGCGGTTACCGATAGCACGGGATCGGGCATTCCCGGCGCTAACGTTACGGCCCTCAATAATCAAACCGGGGTCAAGTACACCACCGTGACGGGAACCACCGGCGAATACCGCATCAACAACGTTCCCATCGGCCTCTACAACGTCTCGGCGTCCGCTGCGGGATTTGCCACTGCAACGGTAGCCAATGCCGACTTGCAACTCAACCGTACTTCCACCGTCAATATCACCTTGGCCGTGGGTACCGTCAGCACCTCGGTCGAGGTAACCGGTGCTGCGGCAGCCATCGATACTTCAACCGCCCAGTTGCAGACTAACTTCGATAGCAAGCAGGCCGTGGACCTTCCTACGGCTGGTTTCTCGAAGGTTGTCGGAGGCGCGGGAATCTATAACCTCAGCTTGACCGGCGCCGGCGTAACGTCGTCCGGTGGCGTAGGACAGGGCTTCGGTCCCAGCGTTTCCGGACAGCGTCCGGACGCCAACAGCTTCAATATCGACGGCGTGGCCAACGACGACCACTACGACCCTGCTCCGCAATTGACTGTTTCCAACGAAGCGATCGCCCAGTTCACTGTGCTTCAGAATCAGTTCGGCGCGGAATTCGGCGGAGCTGGCGGCGGCATATTTAACGTCGTCGTAAAGACCGGCACCAACGCGCTTCACGGATCGGTCTACGAGTACAACCAGAATCGCAACTTCAACGCCGTCGACGCCACCGAGGTCCATCAACAGATTTATAGCAATCCCCGCTTCGACAACAACCGTCTTGGAGCCACGGTTGGCGGCCCGATCATTAAAGACAAACTCTTCTATTTCGGCAACTACGAATACAATCCCTTGGGCCAGGCTTCCCAACCCGGCGGCATCACCTGCGCGCCCACCTCGGCCGGAATCAACACAATCAATGGCCTACCCACGGGCTCCGGTAATATCAGCAAAACCAATCTGGGTGTGTTTGAAAAGTACGTCCCCGTGGCCTCCGCCCCCGACGTTGCCGACTGCGGCACCACCACGGTGCTTGGCCAGACCATCCCCTTGGGGGCTCTGTCGTTCGCCTCACCAGACTTCTTCAACACCTATAACGCGGTAGTCTCGATCGACTACAACCTCAGCGCCGCGGATCAGATTCGCGGCCGGTTTTTCTACGCCAACACTACCGGCGTTGACGCGAATGCCAACCTGCCCGTGTTCTTCGTAAGCGCCCCTGCTGTCAGTCACGCTGGATCGATCTCGGAGTTTCACAACTTCTCCCCCACTCTGGAGAATGAAATTCGCATTTCCTTTGATCGGTTCAACGCAGCCACCCCAGCGGGCAGCATCACGTTCCCCGGCTTGAATCTGTTTCCGAACCTGACCTTCGACGATTTGGGTCTCCAAGTCGGTCCCGATTCGAATACTCCCTCGGGCGACATCGAAAACAAGTTCCAAATCCAGGAAAACCTGACCAAAACCTACGGGCGCCATACCATCAAGGTTGGCTACAACTTGGTGGACGTCATTTTGACCGGATACTTCGTCCAGCGCAGCCGTGGCGACTACGACTACATGAACCTCGAGCAGTATTTGCTCGACATGTCCCCCACCGGTGGGAACCTCAGCGGCGTAGCCGGTGAGCGCAGCGTCGGATCTGGCGCTGTCCCGTTTGGATTCCTGGAGCATGCGGCATACGCCCAGGATGACTTCCGTCTGCGGCCGAATTTGACCCTCAATCTCGGCGTTCGCTATGAATACGTCACGGTTCCGGTCGGCTCCCGCTACCAGGCGTCCAGCGCAATCGCCAGCGTCCCTGGAGTGATTACCTTTGCCGAGCCGAAGTCCAACAAGAACGAGTGGTCGCCGCGTGTTGGCTTTAACTACTCGCCCGGAACCAGCGGCACCTGGTCGATTCGCGGCGGATTCGCCCGCTCGTTCTATAACACTTACATCAACCTCAACCAGAATGCCTCGCCTCCGTATTTCGCTACCACTGTCGACGTGAATCCCAACGTCTCCACGCCCAACTTCTTGGCGAACGGCGGCCTGACGCCGGTCTTGACCACCGGAGCGCCGACCGTCGCTTCCGCCCGTGGCGCGGTTGCCTCCTATACCTTCGATCAGACTCGTCCCTATGCAATAACCGCCACGCTGGGCGTGCAGAAATTGCTAGGCAAAGACTATACGGTTGAAGCCCGCTATGTATACACCAAGGGGGTGCACCTCTACAATCAGACCCGGTTGAACCGGACTACCCCGATCACACCAACCGTAAATATTCCGACCTACCTCTCGACGCCATCCGCAGCCACCCTTGCATCGCTGCCTTATACTCTGGGGTATTTGAAATCCATACCGACCAACAGCCTGGCGCAATATGGTTTCCCCAACAACATAGTGGGATACCATCCTTGGGGAGATTCCCGTTACAGCGGCTTGCAGGTCCAACTGAACAAGCGGTACTCCGCCAATCTATCGATCATTGCCGCTTACACCTGGAGCCACGCACAAGATGACTCCACCGCGACCAATTTCTCCACTATCCTGTCGCCCCGCCGCGCCCAGGATTTCCAAAATCTCGCCGCGGAATGGTCCTCCTCGGCTCTCGACCGCCGTCAGCGGTTCACCTTCACCCCCGTATACGATTTTCGGCCCTTTCCGAACGGCAACTGGCTCTTGAAGAACGTGCTAGGTAACTGGAACCTCTCCGGCACCTACACGTATCAGTCGCCTGAGTTCGCCACCGTCCAGAGTGGTGTGGACTCCAATCTCAACGGAGATTCGGCGGGTGATCGCGCCATCATCAATCCCAATGGCGCCGCCAACGTCGGCTCCGGTGTAGTCGCCTACAACGCCGCCGGCCAGCAGGTCGCCTTGGGGAGCAGCAGCACCGTAGCGTACGTGGCCACAAACCCCAACGCCCGTTACATTGTCGCCCAATCCGGCGCATATTCCAATGGCGGCCGCAACACCTTCCCCCTTGGCCATATCAACAACTTTGACGCCGCGATCATGAAGAAGTTCAACTACACTGAGCGCTTCCAACTTGAATTCGGCATGCAGGCGTTCAACGTGTTTAACCACGCTCAATACGTCGGCGGCTACATTTCGGATGTCAACCCCTTCAGCACCGCCTCCGTCAATCGCACCTTCCTGGTTCCGAACAGCCCTGTGTTCGGCGGGTATCAAGGGTACTTCCCGAGCAATGCGCGCCTGCTTCAGCTAGTTGCCCGCTTCCACTTCTAACCGCATCCGCGCCGCACGAAAAAGGGCTCCTTTCGGGGAGCCCTTTTTCTTTGGACATCCGCCAATGCCTACCAAGGGTCCTTCGTTCTCGCCAATTCCTTGCACCGTTCCGGGTTGAAACTCGGGTCGAGCACGCACCGCACCTGATCGATATCGTCCGGATTCGTCTGAAAAATGTCCTTCCACTTTTGATCGATCTCCTGAGTCTGCGCCGGATTCATTTTCCACGACAACGGCGCGTTCTGGCCCTGGAATTGGAAACCAGCGAAGCGGATCAGCGGGACATCTTTCTCCTCATGCCAGCGCTCGCGCAGCAACATCAGCTCGGCCCGGTCGCGGACCAGTTGCGCCGCGGTCCGCACTCCGAGCAGCGCCTTGAGTGGAGCATAGGTCTGCAAAAACCAGCCGCGAGGCTGGGGACTCGGCTGCGGGTCGTTTGGGAACGAGCGGATCTGGATCACCAGCACGGGAGCACGGGTCTTCTTTGCCGCCATCAGCGCCTCGTCGATCCACTCGACCGCGCTCGCGACTCCATAGTTGTCGTAATAACCGCCGTCCACGACGTGAAATTGTCCCTCCGGCAGAAGCGGGCGAGCTGCTGGAGTAACGTAGGGAAACGATGCCGCCAGGCGGACCGCCGTGGCCACCGGCACATCGAAACTCCGGTACAGATCGTGAAAACTCCAGGCGTGGTACGCGCTGCCTGTTGTACTGCGCTCGAAATCCGTCGTCGAGAAAAGCAGCGGCTCACCGGTCTCGACAATAGTTGCATTGAAGATCGCCGCCGGCAGCCAGCCCGCCTTTACGCCGTCGCGCCAATTCCCAAGGTTCTCGGACTTCCCTAAGCGCCGTTCCCACGAGAGTTCCAGGACGCGCCCGCGATCTAGCAGGACGCGGTCTCCCCGGTCGAGATACGGCGGAAGAATTCGCGGGATATCGCGATAGACCAGCGCCCAGGCGATGTCGTCCAGGCTCGGTTCCGCCACCTTCTCGATCAGCTTTGCAAAGTTATCGCCGGAATCGGCGAGTCTGAATCCGCTGCCCCCATTAACAGGAGGTCCGTACTGCGCGAGAAAAAACATCGAGCCCACTGCTCCGCCGGAAACCGAACTGACCAACGCCAGGGAATCCGCGAAAGCATTCTTAGCCCATCCGAGCGACTCGTGCTGCAACCCGGTGAGCACGCGCGCTGTCCAGGCTGCCGCCTGTATGCCTCCGCCCGCCGTCACCACCACGATTACAGGCTTGCCCCGGTGCAGGGGAGTCTCCAGAACGTCCTTCGGGCTGACTCTCGCCACCGAAACATTGCTACAGATCTTGTAATAGTTGTCCGAATGACTGCTGAAGAACGTTCCGAAGCAAGCGAAGAGGGCTAGCGGTAGCAGCAGCGGAATGCGGAAACGGTCCAGAAAGAACGCCGCAAATGAAAGTATCCAGTTGAGATTCAACAACAGCAGTAATACATACGCTAAGGCCGGCACGCTGACTGGCTCGCCTTGGCGCGGCGTCCGGACGAAATAGATCGTTACATAAACGCCAAAGGCCACCGTACCAAAGCAAAACGCCAGCCAGTGCCCGGACCAGGGAAGGCCATAGCCAGGATTATCGGCTGGAGCGTCTGGGTTCGGCGGGGTTGGCTCTCCCGCATTCCTGGCGGCTTCCGCCGCGCTGATCCACCGCCGCGGATCGATGTAGCCGGCGCGCAGGTCGGGCGGAATCGTTCGCATGATCCAAGACCCCGCGTCGCGCAGCCGGTTGGCCGGGAACACGCTGTGCCGGTTCGCAAACCTGAGCAACGCCTTGACTACACGCGGTCCTGGAAACGAGAAAGCCGCTCCCTGGGTATTCCGCGCCGCGTACAGCACCGCTATGAAAAGCGCGAAGAATGCCAGAAAGTATGCCGCCAGCGCACCGGCGGCAATCGCAGAAACGTTCCAGTAAAGCGCGCTACCCTCCAGGCCGAAATCGATCCGGTTGAGGAATTGAATCGACACTACCGGCAGCGCCGCGGCCGTGGCCAGAAATACCGGGCCAGTGCCTAATTGATCCACTCCGATACCCTGGATTGTGCCGAATCTCTCTTCGCCGTTCAGCAACACCAGGCGCGACGTAAGCAAGACGCTCCAGGCGACGATCACCGCGCTGAGTGTGACGAAGAAGCACTCGCCCGGGCTCAGCAGCAACAGATTGCCAAGCAGACTCTTGAGAGAAGTATATTGCGCTACAAACGGGAGCCCGCACAGGACCGCCAGGACGAGCACGGGAACGCGCAGCAGGTAGAGATATGTCAGCCAGCCGCCGGGGCGCGAAAGGGCAGGCGGCGGAGGAGGATTTATCCCAACAATGTGACCCATCATACCTGTATTTAATAGCGCAAATCCGCCTGCGCAGGGGACGCTACCCACCCGCTAAATACAGAAACCTCGCAATAAACAGCGCCGTGAGCACATATACCAGCCAGTTCACCTCCCGAAACTGCCCTCGCGCAATCTTCAAAACGGTATACGCAGTGAAACCAAACGCCAGCCCATTGGCGATACTGAACGTCAGAGGGATCAGAATCATCGTCAAGAACGCCGGAATCGCCACCAACGGATTCTTCCACGGTATTTCCACCGCGTGCGCCAGCATCAGCGAGCCCACCACAATCAGCGCCGGCGCGGTGGCCGCCGTGGGAATCGCCCCCGCCAGCGGCGCCACAAACAGCGCCATAAAGAACAGGATCCCGGTCACGATGGCCGTCACTCCGGATCGCCCGCCGGCCGCCACTCCCGCCGCGCTTTCGATATAGCTCGTCACCGTGGACGTCCCGGCCAGAGACCCGGCGATGGTCGCCGTTGCGTCCGCGAACAGGATGCGATTGATGCGCGGAATCTCGTTCGCTTCATTGAACAGCCGCGCTTCTTTACCCACCGCCACCAATGTTCCGATATTGTCAAAAAGATCGACAAACAGAAATACAAACACGATCTCGAACAGACCATACCGCAGCGCGCCCCGGATATCCAGTTGAAACGCCGTCGCGCTGATCTGCGCCAGTGAGTAAGTTTGAAAGCCCCAGTGCACCAGCCCGGTCAATGTTCCCACCAGCGTGGTCGTCAGCATGCCGATGAGAATGGCCGCGCGCACACCCCAGGCCATTAGCCCCGAGATCAGCAACAGCCCGAACAGCGCCAGCGCGGTCTGCGGCGCCTTGAGATTTCCCAATGCCACCAGGGTCGCCGGATTCGGAACAACAATGCCCGCGTTGCGCAATCCGATAAACGCGATAAACAGCCCAATCCCGACCGCGACCGCCGAATAAAGCTCAACCGGAATGGCCGACACAATCATCCGCCGGACACCGAGCGCCGTGAGCAGCAGAAAGGCCACTCCGGAAAGGAACACCGCGCCCAGCGCCGTTTGCCAGGGAATATGCAACG
>DATFZA010000499.1:0-8502 GCA_035314765.1 Bryobacteraceae bacterium | reverse complement strand
GGCCGCTGTTCAGCGGCTTCCAGGTGACCAGCATCACGTCCAATCAATTGGACGTATTTGTGCGTGACCGCTCCATCGACAAATCCGTCGAAGACGCGCTCCGTCGCATCCTGGCGCAGAAGCAAGTAGTGGCCGGGCTCGAATCCAAAAAGGATGAACTGGAAAGCGGAACGCAGGCCATCTTCGACGATCAGCAACGCCTTCGCGAAAACATGAAAGCGCTCAAAGGTACGCCGGAAAAAAAAGCGCTGATCCAGCGTTACACTCAACAACTGAACCAACAGGAAGACCGGCTGGAGGCGATCAAGAAACAAAGCGAGCAACTGGAAAAACAGATCGACGCCGAACAGGAAAAAGTCGATGCCATGATCGCCGCCCTAGCCGTTGACGTGCGTCTCTAGCGCCGACCGGATCGCCCTCCGCACCGCTTCCTTCTCATCCGCGCTCGTATACTTACCCCGCGGCCAAAAGAACCCCCGCAAGCCGTCCTTCTTGCGCCGCGGGACGATGTGAACGTGCAGATGCGGCACGCTTTGACTCACGCGATTGTTGACAGCGACGAACGAACCCTCCGCGCCCATGGCGGTCTCTACCGCGCCACTCAAAATTTGCAGGTTGCGAAAGAATGGCCCGACCAGCGCTGGCGGTAAATCCCCAAGCGTTTCGCAGTGCTGTTTCGGTATTAGCAGGACATGGCCTGGGAACAATGGCCGGTGATCCAGAAACGCCGCGCTGATTTCATCCTCAAAGACAAACTCCTCCGGCGCGATGGCGCAAAATTCACACTCAGCTTTCAATGGGGCCTTCTGTCCGGCTGAGCGTCGCGATAATTTCTTCCTTCTTCAAGTCGGCGGCCGCCAGCGCCGATTCCACCGAGATCCGGTACACCACCACTCCCATCGCCATCGACAGCAGCATGACGCCGAAAAACGCCGCTTCGCTGTCAAACGCATAGCGCGCGCCAAAGGCCAAAGCCACTGGCGCCAGGGCCAGGGGAAACGCCAGCATGATCAGCGCTTGCGTACGTCCACTGGCGGAGGTGCGGAACGATTTGCCTGGATTCACCGGCCGCGGATTGTAAATCGAACTCAGGTTGCCAATGCAGAACAGAAACAGCGATACCACCAGCGTCACCGCCAGCGCTTCGGCAAAACGCATCGGCGGAAACGGCAGCCGCAGTATCAGACAAGCCGCGGAAATACTGGCGATCTCCAGCAGCACGAAGAACAGCGCGGTGATGTTCTTCGCCGCCAGCACGGTTGAAAGCTGGAGGGGAGAGGCAAAATACACCTGAGCGGCGCTCCGGTCGAAGCCCAGCACGTTCCAGAAAAGCACTTCGCTCAACAGCAACAGCGAGTAAACGCACACCATCATCAGGTAGTTGCCGGAAAGAAACGAATTTCCCGCCCGGCCAAAAGCCAGCGGCGCCCAGATCAACAAGCCGAACGAGAAGCCCATGATGAACACCAGCCGGAATCGCGGCGCGCGCGTCAGCATGCGCAGTTCTTTTTCCACCAGCACACCCAACGGATCCCGCAGCAGCCGCGAAGGCAGCCGGTAGAAAGCCTCCATGCGGCTGATCTGCGCCGCCGAAGACGCCTGGCTCTCCGCCGCGTCGAATCGCAGTCCCTGATCAAACCGCCACCGGCCGAACGCGTAGGCCGCGCCGGTCCACATCAGAAGAATGGCGGCATTCCGCGGCGTCACCGCGCCCGCCATCAATCGCGCCGCGGCCGTCCAGGGCATCCAGATCCGCGGTTCGCCGGACAGCAGAAAAGACCAGCGATGCAGCCCCGTGGTGCTCACCAGAAACTGAGGCAGCGCGGCGCACAAGACCAGCAGGAAGACCAGGATTTCGCGGATGCGTTTGCGCGCCATCAGCTTTCCCAGGGCCTCGCGCACTCCGGTCGCTAGAAAAAGATTGAAGACCACAAACCCCAGCACCCAACCCGGCCCCGTCCAGTGCACCGCCCGGTTCTGCGCCAGGCCCAAGCTGATGCCGGTCAAGACGATCAGTACCTCCACCGCGGTAGTGACGCGCAGGACGGTCTCGATCGCGAACAAATCGCGCACCGGAATGGGATAGGCCAGCAGCTTCTTCAGATCCAGGGACGAACCCATGGATGCCATCAGCACCGGGATGATCTGCCAGTACAGACACGCCACCAGCAATGTGTTAGGCAGCAGCGCGGTGCTCGCAACGTCGTGCATCTGGCGGAAGAGCGCGCTCAGCGCATATGCCACCACCACGAAGATGCTGTACCATGCGGCCATCAAGAGACCGCTGAAGAGCATACCGCCCGCGCCCGCGCGCGGCAGATAGTTGCGCAGCGTTCTCCACTGCGCCCACACAATGGCTCGGACTTGATAATCGACGATCATTTGAGCCAATCAGTCCTTACGCAATATTGCGTCCGAGCCACGGCGTTCCGAGCAGCGGCGTTTCCGAGCAGCGGCGTTTCCGAGCCACGACCGTTAGGGAGTGGTCAGCCGGCATTTTCAACATCCATCTACAACCAATCGAGCGTTTCGGCGGCCCGTTCCACGCCCACCGTCCTCACGAACACGTCTTCCAGCGTTTCTGAACCCGTTCGCAGGTGCGCCATATCGTCTTGCAGCACGATTCTGCCGTCATTGATAATCGCCACGCGATCGCAGAGCCGTTCCACCACCTCCAGCACATGCGAAGTCAGAAATATGGTGGCGCCGTGGTTGCGCACCTGATCCAGCAGCAGATCCTTCATCAGCCGCGCGCCGACCGCGTCCACGCCTTCAAACGGCTCGTCCATCAGGAACAATTCCGGCCGATGGATCAACGCCGCGGCCATCGCAACGCGCTTGCGCATCCCTTTGGAATATTCACCGATCAGTTTGTTGCGGCTGTCTTCCAGCTCAAACAGCGTCAGCAATTCCTGGGCCCGCTCCCGCGCCACGCGGCGTTCCAGACCGTAAATACGGCCGGTAAATTCAGTGAATTCCAGCCCCGTCAGGTGGTCGAACAACAGCGATTCATCGGGAACCAAACCGATCCTCTTCTTGATCTCCACCGCCTGCCCGGGCATCGCCAATCCGAGAATCTCGATCTCGCCGGACGTCGGCGGCGCCAGTCCCATCAGCATACGAATGGTGGTGGTTTTGCCGGCTCCGTTGGGTCCCAGAAACCCGAAAAAGCTGCCTCGCGGGACATCCAGATTTAGCCCGTCAACAGCTGCCTTGACGCCGTATACCTTCCGCAACTCGCGAACGGAGATGGCCGCTATGGATTCCACTATGGCTATAGTATCCCCCTCATACTTCGGAAGATATTGTCGAAAAGAACAGCATGGCGGCTTTACCGCAGTCTCTCAATACCCGTGCGCGAGCCATGGCGTGTCTCTCCAAACTCCCCGCCCTGTCCCCCCTGTTGATGCGTCTCGTGCAAACTCTCGCGGGCAGCGGCGACGATATCTCTTTCGGAAAAGTCGCTCAGTTGATTGAACGCGATGCCGTGGTCGCCGGTAACGTCTTGCGCGTTGTAAACTCGCCGCTCTATCAGCGCCGCGCGCCGGTTCAGTCCATCCGGCACGCCATCGTTCTTCTCGGCCTGGCGAAGGTCCGTAACCTCGCCCTGGGCATGTCGGTAAGCCATATGTGGATCAAAACCAAAGCCGCTCCGGGCTGGTCCATGCCGGAATTCAATCAGCACTCGGTAGCCACCGCCGTCCTCGCCGATTTGCTCACCCAAAAGTTAAGAGTCATCGAAAGTGAAGCCGCCTTCCTGGCCGGACTTTTCCACGACCTGGGCCGCCTGCTCATCGCCGTCGGTCTCTCCACTGAACACACCGCCGTCGCCCGTCTCCGCGAACAAAATCAACAGCCCCTCTCGGCATGCGAGCAAACGATCCTCGGCTTCCATCATGGCGAGCTTTCCGCCGATGTCTTGGCTGAATGGCGTCTTCCATTCGCGACGCAAGCCGCGGTCCGTCACCATCATGCCCCGGAGAATGACCGCACCCTAGCCTCGGCTGGAGAATTCCGTCTCAGCCAGATCCTTTACGCCGCCGAACTCCACCTCGAAGACGGCGTCCCCGATGGCCTCGAAGCCCTAGGCCTGGGCAGCCGTTTGGAACCAATCCTCGAAGAATTCTCAGCCGAATCCAAACAAATCAGCTGCCTCTTCTAAAGTCCGCGGCCGATTATTAATCGGCGCCTGGGTTTCAGAACCAGGTTGACTCCATGTCTAGCCCGTGTCTAGCCCTGAACGTCAGAAGCTGTGAAAAAATCGGCGATTCCGGAAAAAACAAAAATTGATTGGAATGTTCTGGACAACAATAAGGCATGCCGGAACAGGGCGAGCTATTGAAGATCGGCGCCGCCGCGGCCAATGCCTATCCCAACGCCGGCGGGGACCCCATGGCCACGATAATAGTGGCCGCCGCTGAATCCGCGACTCGCGGCCCGCATAATGTCCACCGCCGCCACCATGCCCGCCAGTGCCCGCAGCCAGCGCCGCCGCCGGCGTGAACACCAACGGCAATAATAGGCCCAGCAGCAAACTGGGCTGGATCGGCTTCCTCGGATTTTCTTGATCTCCCGCTATTGAGATCCCTGAACCGCCGCTCAGGTAAACAGTAACCGTTACCCGACGGGATCAGTGCGTGCCTATGAGGCTCTTGGCGAGAACGCTGACCGCCGCCAGCGCGGCGAGCAAGCCCAGAAACTGGAGGAGACCCGTCGCATCCGGTTCCCGCGCGGCATCCTTGGTGAACATCCGGAATACGCAGCCCAACCCGACCACGAACAGCATTGGCTCCGAGGTTGCCAGCCAGAGCACCGCGACCGTCGCCAGGACCGACACCCGCTGCCACTGCGTCAGCGAGTGGAAACCTCGTGCGCCGTCCAGTTGCCATACCGGCGTCAGATTGAAGAGATTGATCACTGCGCCAATGTGCGCGATCGCTCCCCATATGTTTTGTTTCGTCAGGAAGCAAACTGCCAGCGAGGTCACGGCCGCGCCCATCCCGTACAACGGGCCAGCCAAGCCGATCCGGGCGTCCTGGATAGGGGTCACTACCATGGTCCGAAGACGAATGAAAGCGCCCAAGCCTGGAATGAACATGGGCGCCGACGCCGGGATGCCGTAATTGCGGCATGCCTGAACGTGGCCCATTTCGTGAATATAGATCGATATCGCGATTCCCACCGCCAACTGCCACCCGAAGAGGGCCCAATACACTCCCATGAAAGCGAACATCGAAACCAGGGTACTCAGCTTGGTCAATCCCAACAGCAAAGCCTTGAGTTTCCAGAGGAGCACGCCAATGGGCCCGAGCGCCGCAACGCCCTTGCGCCAGGCACTCTGGCTCGCGCCTTCCCCTTTGCCGATCTTGGCCTCGAGTTCGGCGATTTTTGCCAGAACGCTGCGGTACTGCAACGTGTCGGAAGGAAGCAGCGGCAGGGCCTGTTGCCAAAGCCCGCGCGCTGCTTGCAGGTCGCCGTTCATGGCCGCCGCTTGCGCCTTCGCCGCGATTTGCTCGAGCGTTGACGCGTGGACCAACCGACCACAGGTGGGGCATTTTAGAGCCGCGGCGCCCAGATATGCACCGCAAGTCAGGCAAGATTCCGGCATTGATGTCAGGCCGGCTCTTTTGAGCTAAATGGGGCGCCAGATGGGGCGCTAACCGTGGCGCTAAAAGGCCCCGTAACCAGCAGCTCCCGTCTGCCGGTTAGCGTCCAAGCCTGTCGCAGTCCAAAGAAAATGATCAGGAGCGAAAGCAGACCGCCGGCAATATTAGAACCCAGTTCCAGAAACGGCGCCACCGACGCAAGTGCCAGGACAGCGGCAATGGCCACGCCGAGCTTCATTATTTTGGGCGGGTCATTAGGTTTTTGGGCGTCCGGCTTTTGGGCGTCCGGCTTTTGCAAGGCCTGTTGGTGTGAAAGCTTTCCATCTTTGGCGGCGTGATAAACGAACACCGGAATATAACTCGTGGTGATGGCGAAATAGGTAAGCGCAACTGCCAGAATCTGTTGCGGTCTTCCGCCCAGGCCGTGGGAAGCGTGGCGGATCGATTTGCCGACCATGACGCCGATCAAGATCGCGACCAACGCCAGCTCCAGACCGGTGACAATGGCCACCGTGGCGTAAATGGCGCAGCCGGCCAGAGCGGCGCCACCACCATAAAGGGCAGCCTTAGCCAACGAATGCGCCGGTGGGGCTTGCTGCCCAGATTGTAAGCGCTCCGCGCAAAGCGGGCAAACATCCAGACCCTGCGCCTGGTAATAGGTTGAAAAAATCGCTCCTTTGCAGGAGTGGCAGCGTCTTGACGCAGCTTCGCCATGTGCTTCCGCCGGCTCGGCTTGCCGGAATTGTAGCTGTTCCACCGGCGGGGGCCCGGCGGGCTTGGGATAAGTCTGAAGATTGAGATGGATCGGCTCGTCCGGCATGGGGTGAGTTTAGCTCCCTATGGAGCAACTCGTCAAATTACGCCAATTTATGTATAGCGATAGCGTCCCAACAAGGCACCATCCGAAGGTACACTGATAGTTTCGGAGCAGTATTTGCTCAGCCGGGGAATAAGTTGACTTGCTTCCCTGCTTTAATTTTGGAATGATCAGTGCGAGCGTTGCGGAGCCCATGACAGACGACCCCTTCGCCGGACGAAAGCTCGATCCCGCTCTGCTGCCTTTCAACCGCGTCCGCCCAGCCGCGGAGCAACGTTTCGCCGAGGAAGCGCTGCCGCACATGAACGACATCCTGCGTACGGCCATCCGTATGCTGGGTGGCGATCGCGGCCGCGCCGAAGATGTGTTGCAGGAAGTCTATCTGCAGGGCTGGAAATCGTTCGACCGTTTCGAAACTGGCACCAACTGCCGCGCCTGGCTATTCAAGATTTTGTTCCATTGCGTCCACCACTATCGCCGCAAATGGTTCCGCTTTCCGCTGCTAAAAGAGTCGGAGGAGTTTCTGGAGGACAATGTCGTCGCCAGTACTCCTCCGCCGGACAAACTAACAGACGGCCAAATCCTGGCCGCGCTGGACGCTATTTCCGCCGATTTTCGGGCCGTGGTGCTGCTGGTGGACGTGGAGGAATTCACTTACAAGGAGGTCTCCGAGATTTTGTCGGTGCCGATCGGGACCGTGATGTCCCGCCTGAGCCGTGGCCGGAAACTGCTGCGGGCGCAACTGGCGGAAGTAGCGCGATCCTATGGAATCTTGAAAATGAAGGAGGAACGGGCATGAACGGCGCCGAGGTGAACCGCGAACATTGCAAGCTGGTGCTGGATCGGTTGGATTCCGCGCTCGACATGCGGCAAATGGCGGAAACCGACTTCCAGCTCCTTCGCCACCTGGAGAGTTGCCCTGAGTGTTCGCGGGAGCTGCAGGCTCGCCTGGCGATTCGCGGCCGGCTACGGGCGGCCGTCCGCGGTTTTTCCGTTACACCGGACATCGAGCGGCGTCTTTCCGATCACGCTGGCGCGGCGCCACGACCATCCGGGACGCGTAACGTCATGCTGATCGCCGCGGCGCTGGTTCTCTCCGCGGGGACCGCAATCACCTACCGGCTCGGCCATCTCCGTCTCACCCCGGGTGCCCGGGAATCCTATATTTCCTCAATCTCGCTACAAGTCAGCCGCGTAATGCGCGTGGGACTCGGCGACCACGTCAACTGTGCGGTGTTCCATGAGCTAGACAGAAATCCACCTCCGGCCGGCGCGGCCATGCCGCCGGAGTATGGAGATTTGACCGCGCTCGTAAAGAACAACCTTCCAGCGGGCTATCGGGTCGTGACGGCCCACCAATGCCGGTATCACGGCCGCAAATTTATCCATCTCTCGGCCACTGACGGATCGGGACTGATCTCCCTCGTGATCACGCGCAAGGCCGAAGGCGAATCCTTCGCTAAAGATCACCTCGCTCAACTCTTGTCGCAATCGGGAATCGCGCTCTATCGCGAGAACGTACAGCGATTCGAAATCGCCGGTTTCGAAACGCGCGATCATCTGGTCTACGTAGTGTCCGACCTGAGTTGGCAGCAGAACCTAGACCTGATGGCAGCTCTCGCTCCTGGCGTCCGCGATGTCCTGCACCGGCTCGAAGCTTAATTGTAGGGCAGGATGGTATCCTGCGGCGGCTTGTCAAGCCGCCTGCTCCCCTCGACGATAAGCCTCCGACCCTCTACGTCCCCCGCTGACGGTCGGGCCACATTTAGCCTCGGAACTCCTATAGTAGGGTAGCCGGTTTTCAGAAAGGTCGAATTGGCCGATGGTCGAGTGAGAACCTATGTTAAATAATTGTTGCTAAGATTCAGTCGCCGAGTTATTCTTGTTCATGTCCGCTTCGGCTCCCAGCCTCTTCGATTTCACTCCGCTGTTCCCGCGTCTTGAGGTTGTGGATGCTGACGCATGCTGGCTCTGCACTTCGATCGGTTCTACCAGAATCCCAAGGATGCCAACTGCCCGGTGTCGTCCGGTCCGCAGGTCCGGATCGCTGAAGCCTTGGCACAGCTGCTTGTCGATCTC
>DATFZA010000498.1:0-12469 GCA_035314765.1 Bryobacteraceae bacterium | reverse complement strand
GGTTCTGCGCAAATAGAGTTACACCGGTAGTGAACACCAGCAAGAGCAGAACACACGCGACACTGAGTCCCTGTCGAGCGGCCGAATAGGTAACGCTTCTTGTTTTCATGCTTTCATCTCCTCGTACGGCTACTTCGCCGCATCTCGTCCTGGCAACAAGCACGTGCGCCGCCGAAACGTAAGCCCAACAATCGACTAGGAATAGCCTGAAGAAAGAGCCTGGATTTGCGGTTGAAAACCACCAGGACGCTGAATCTAGGCCAGGAAGCAGAGAGCAGTGAGGTTAGAGCCAAGGCGCGGGCGAAGCACGCGCTCGTGCCCGCAAAGGTAGCCCTGCTTATATCCGCTGCGCCAAAATCACCTCGGGCCAACAAGAGTTCGAAACGTGTCCGGACTGGGGAGCCACTTGCATCTTCATCCGCGACGTCTCAATCCTGCGCACAAACTGTTTACCGAAAACCGAGCCCTCAGACGCCGGAGCTACGAGCCCAAAGTGCCAATTGCAATTTTCGTCTGTAACAGACCGGCCCCCCGCGTGTCACACTTAGTTGCGTGCGTCAACATGCCCGATGAAGAACGTACATTCTGGACCGGCTGGCAGGAGCGGCTGCGGGCGCTCAGCAACGTCCCTCCTGTATTGCGCATAGTATGGGACTCCGGCCCCGGCGTGGTAGCGTTCGGTCTCATCTTTCGCCTCGTTGCCGCTCTGCTGCCACTAGCCATGCTGGCGGTTTCACGGCTGATCATCGATTCGATTGTCGCAGTGGTCTCCGGCAAGCACCCGTTGCGGCCCGATTTCTGGTGGCTGGTAGTCATCGAGTTTGCTCTCGCCATTTTAGCCGGTGTGTTGGGACGTGTGGTCGACTACTGCGATGCCCTGCTGGCCGACAGGTACACCCGATATGTCAGCGTGCGGGTTATGGAGCACGCATCGCAGCTTGACTTGGCAGCATACGAAGATCCCGTCTTTTATGACAAGCTGGAACGGGCTCGGGTGCAAGCGACGGATCGTCTAGGCATGATCCAATCTTCGGGCCGGCTGGTGCAACTGGCCATCACTACGGTTTCCCTTTCGGCGTCCATCCTTTTCTTCTCGCCCTGGCTGCTGTTGCTTCTGGTGATGTGCGTCGTGCCGGCCTTTTTGGGAGAAAGCCATTTCGCTTTTCTAGGTTACTCACAGAACATTCGCCAAACGCCCGTCAAACGCCAGTTGGATTATCTGCGCGTGTTGGGGGCCAGCAAAGAGGCCGCCAAGGAGCTGAAGCTCTTCGGTCTGAGCGGTTTTCTTTCGGAACGTTACAAACAGTTATTTAGCGGAATTTATGAGCAGAATGTTTCGCTGGCACGCAGACGCCTGACAGCGGGAGCGGTGCTTTCGGTTATCGGCACTTTGGGTTATTACGGCGCATATGCATGGGTGATTCTGCAGACGGTACAGGGCGCCCTCAGCGTGGGAACCATGACCTTTTTGGCCGGCGCCCTGGCTGGGGCCAGCGCCAACATTCAGAATATGTTTTCCACCTTCTCGTCCATCGCCGATCAGGCGCTATTCTTGACCGATCTGCTGGATTTTTTTGCGTTTCGGCCGAAGCTGACCTCAAAGCCGAACGCCTTGCCAGCCCCGCGTCCCATTCGTATCGGGTTTGAGTTCCGCAATGTGTGCTTTAGGTATCCGGGCAACTCGCGGCCGGTGCTGGACGGCTTGAGTTTTCGCCTGGAGCCGGGCGAGCGGATGGCTCTTATCGGAGAAAACGGCCAGGGAAAAACGACCATTGTGAAACTGTTGGCGCGCCTGTACGATCCAACGGGCGGTGCGATCTTGCTGGATGGCGTCGATCTTCGCGAGTACGACATTGAGGATCTTTGCCGGGAGATCGGCGTGATCTTTCAGGACTTCATGCGCTACGATCTCACGGCTAACGAGAATATCGCGGTGGGCCGCATTGAAGAAAAGGGTGACCATGCCCGCATTGAAGCCGCGGCGCGAAAGAGCATGGCCGACCGCGTCATCGCCCGGTTGCCTCTGAAATATGACCAAATGCTTGGCCGGCGATTTGACGGCGGCGTGGATCTCTCGGGCGGTGAGTGGCAGAAGCTGGCGTTGGCGCGGGCCTACCTGCGCGATGCCCAAGTGCTGATACTCGACGAACCCACGGCCGCATTGGACGCGCGGTCGGAGTATGAGGTATTTCAAAAGTTCGCCGAGCTCACTGCCGGCAAGATGGCGTTGCTGATCTCCCATCGTTTCTCCACCGTGCGCATGTCGGATCGCATTCTGGTACTGGAGAACGGGGGGATCGCCGAAGACGGCAGTCATGACCGGCTGATGGCGCTGGGCGGCCGCTATGCCGCGATGTTCGAGATGCAGGCGGCAAGTTATCGATGAACGATCTTCGCAAGCGTTGGCGGGAGCTATCGCGCCGCACACAATCTCTGGCGCTGGGCGATGGCCGGCGGCTGGTCCAAGCGTCTCTCGCCGACACCAGGAAACTGGAAGGCTTGTCGCTATCCGTGGCGGGCGAGTACCTCGATCGGGTAACCAATCGCTTTGATCCGGAGTCGCTGCTTGAATTCCTGGATCGCTCGAAACCCCTCTCTATGACCGAACTCTGGGCGCTGAAACCGGCCTTGCAGTTCGTGCTGCTGGAGCGGATGGTGCAGGCGCCACCGGAGCCCCTGGAGGAGACCATCGGCAGTCTGCGCAAGATCGCCCAATGCGAGTGGAAGGTCATTTTCGAGGCCGCTAGCCATGCGGAGAGGCTGCTATTAAACGACGAAGTCTACGCACGCATGGACGCCGAATCGCGAGAGTTCTACCGGCAGGAGGTCTCTCACCTCGCCAAGTATTCCGGACACGGTGAACTTGACGTGATTCAAGCTGCGCTCGATTCGGCTGCCGGGACGCTCGCGGCGTCTTCGCTCTGGCAGGAGCGCGCGACGCATGTGGGGTGCCACCTCATCGCCGAAGGCCGCGCTGCGCTTGAGGCCAAGATCGGCTATCGAGGACCCTTGGTAGCGCGCGTCCGCCGCTTGCTGCGCAAACACCCGAACGGGTTTTTCCTCATCGGAATTGAGCTGGCTACGTTCCTGATCGCCATCATCGCGCTGAGCGGTATCAACTCGATTACACCGATCTTTGCGGGATTTCTCTTGCTACTCCTCCCGGCGACGCAGTCCGCCGTGGAGCTGATGAACCACCTGGTCACATTTGTTCTCCGCCCTTGCCGGTTGCCCAAGCTGGATTTTTCCCGCGGCGTGCCGCTGGAACTGAGCACACTGGTCGCCGTTCCGGTCCTGCTTCTCTCGGAGCGTCAGGTGCGGGAATTGGTGGACGACCTGGAGGTCCGTTTCCTGGCCAATCGGGATCCGAATATCTTCTTCGCGCTCCTGTCTGACTTGCCCGATTCCGATCAACGCTTGGATGAGAACGATGACTTGGTCGATTTGACCCGAACGTTGATTCGCGGCCTGAACGAACGTTACGGCGGCGGATTCTATCTTCTGCACCGCCATCGCGTCTACTACGAATCGGAGCTGGCGTGGCTGGGCTGGGAGCGCAAACGCGGCAAACTCCTCGACCTCAATAAACTGCTGCGCCATCAATACGACAGCTTTCCGGTGAAGGAAGGCGATACTCGGGTCCTCGACCGGATCCGTTACGTCTTATGTCTGGACGCGGATACCCAATTGCCGCCGGGCGCTGCCCAGCGGCTGATTGGCGCCATTGCGCATCCGCTAAATCGGGCCATTGTGGATCCGGCCACCAACATGGTGGTAGAAGGTTACGGCATTTTGCAACCACGGATCGGCGTTAGCGTCCAGTCAGCCAGCCGTTCTCATCTGGCGAATATTCTTTCCGGCCAGACGGGCTTTGATATTTACACCCGCGCGGTTTCCGATGTATACCAGGATTTGTACCGGGAGGGCAGTTTCACCGGTAAAGGAATCTATGAAGTAGACGTTCTCAGGCAGGTTCTCGAGCGGCGTTTTCCCCGCAGTGCACTGCTGAGCCACGACTTGATCGAGGGCGCTTATGCGCGCGCCGGCCTGGTCTCCGACGTCGAACTGATCGACGACTATCCCTCGCATTACAGCGCTTTCAGCCGCCGCAAACATCGTTGGATGCGCGGGGATTGGCAGATTGTCACCTGGCTGTTCGAGCGCGCGCCGGACGATACCGGGCGGCGGGTGAACAACCCCATTTCACTGATTTCACGCTGGAAGATTTTAGACAACTTGCGCCGCAGCCTGATGGAGCCGGCCACTTTCGCGCTGCTGCTTGCTGGATGGTTCGGCCTGGCCGGCGGCGCCAGTTATTGGACCGCGGTTAGCCTGATGTTGTTGCTCTTGCCGGTTTATTTTCAAGCATTGTTTTCGCTGCTGCGCGTGCTGAGATCTCCTAGCCGGACTGCTCTCAAGGACATGCTGGAGCAGACCGCGGTCGCGCATTTCAATGTTATGCTCGAGCTGATTTTTCTGGCCCACCAGGCGCTGGTTGGATTGGATGCCATCGTTCGTTCCAATGTGCGGCGCCTGATCACTCGAAAGCACATGCTGGAATGGGAGACCGCCGCGGAGGCTGAGGCCGGACAGGCGAAACGCACTCCGGTTGACACCTATTTGCGCGCTATGCCGCTGGTCTCGCTCGTTATTGCCGCATTACTTTATTTCTTCAATCGTCCCGCTCTGGTAATGTGGCCGTTTTTGTTGCTATGGGCATTGTCCGGCGCGGTGGCCAAGTGGCTGAACAGTCCACCTAAGGCCGCCGACACGGAGATTGGTGAGGAGGACAAGAAGTTCTTGCGCGAGGCAGCACGGCTTACCTGGGAGTATTTCCGGGAGTTCAGCAATGCGGAATCGAACTATCTGATCCCCGATAACGTGCAGGAAACGCCATCGCGTGTCGCGCATCGTATCTCACCCACCAATCTCGGACTGCTGCTCAATGCTCGGCTGGCGGCCCTGGACTTGGGCTTAATCAGCCGGGAGGAGTTCATCGAACTGACGGAGGCCACTTTTGCCACCATGCAAAAGATGGCGAAATTTCGTGGTCACTTCTACAACTGGTACAACACTCAAACGTTGGAACCACTGGAGCCGCTGTTTCTATCGAGCGTGGACAGCGGCAATCTGGCGGGTGCGTTGTGGGCTTTGAAGCAAGGTTGCCGGGAACTAGAGGGCCGGGAACTGGAGGGCCGGGAATTAGAGGGCGAAGCTCCGCGGCTCGCCGCTCTGGCCGCCGATGCCGACAGCTTTGTGGCCGACATGGACTTTAGCGCCTTGTTCGATGCCAAGCGCAAGCTGATGTCCATCGGCTATCAAGTATCGACCGGCCGGCTGGAGCCCTCGGTCTACGACCTGTTGGCGTCCGAATCGCGCCTCGGCTGTTTTGTCGCCGTGGCCAAGGGAGACATCCCGCAGGAAAGTTGGTTCCGGCTGGGACGTGCGCAAGTAAGCTATCGGGGCGAACAGTTGTTGCTTTCGTGGACCGGCACGATGTTCGAGTATCTGATGCCTGCTCTGTGGATGCGCTCCTTTCCAGGGACGCTCATTTACCGCAGCCTGAAGGGCGCAGTCAACGCGCAGCGCAAATTTGCCGCGCGCCGCAACGTGCCTTGGGGTATCTCGGAGGCGGCTTACGCTTATCGTGATTCGGAAGGAAACTATCAATACCAGGCATTTGGCGTGCCGGGTGCGGCGATGAAAGCATCCATGGCGCAGGCGCTCGTCATCTCACCCTATTCCAGCTTTTTGGCTCTGGCCGTGGACCCGATGGCAGCCATCGCCAACCTCCACCGCCTGTGGAACATGCACTGGCACGGCCCCTACGGGTTCTACGAATCGGCCGACTACAGTGCCGCGGCCCTCGCGGGAAGGCGCGGCGAATATGAGCTGGTGCGCTGCTGGATGGCTCACCACCAGGGCATGACTCTGCTCTCGATAGTCAATCTGTTGTGCGAGAACGCGATGCAGCGCCGTTTTCACAAAGAGCCACGGGTGTTGGCGACGGAGCTAATCCTGCATGAGAAAGCCTTGCCCGTGCACGCTCAGCCCGCCGAGGAGGAAGCTGACTTGGACGCGCCGCTGTTACAACCGGCTTCCTTCGCATGAGCGCCGGAGCACGCAGAAGGAAGAATGAAGACCGGCGTATACGCGGCGCGGATGGGGACACAGCGGGCTCGGGTCCGACCTCCCCCAAATCAATTTATCGTAGCTGTGTCCCCTGTGCGCCCGGCATGATCGCCCGGCATGATCGCCTGGCATGATGGCACGCTCTCGAGAGTGCGGCGGGCTGTTAAACTGGTTGTTAAACCCGCCCGCTGAGTAATCGAAACTGGCTGCCAGTTGTCAGCCGTTGCGCAGCCTGGCGCGTGTCGCTCGATTTGGCGAGCTTCAATAAGTAACACTTACAAAGAGCGCGAGTCCTATGTTTATTGACCGCTTTGAATGGCCATGGCGCCAAAACTGATTTGGCTGACGCTGTGCGCTTGTCTGTGCGCGCAGACTCCGGTTCGATCGCTGACCATCGACCCGGCCTCCGCCTCGCACCCGTTTCCGCATTTCTGGGAGCAGATGTTCGGATCGGGCCGCGCTGTATTGTCCCTACGCGAAAGCTACCGCAACGACCTGCGTCAAGTGAAGAAGGCCACCGGCGTTCAATATGTGCGTTTCCATGCGATCTTTGATCGCGAGACCGCGGCGTATGATGAGGATCAGCAAGGCCAGCCCGTTTACAACTGGTCTTACGTTGACCAGATTTACGATGGTTTGCTGGAAAACGGTGTCCGGCCATTCGTAGAGCTGAGCTTCATGCCGGCCAAGATGGCGGCGAATCTCCAATGGCACGATTTCTGGTACCGTCCCCTTCCGTCTCCACCCAAAGACTATGCAAAGTGGGAGGAACTCGTTTATCAGTTCACACATCACTTGATTGAGCGCTATGGCCGCGAAGAGGTGATGCAGTGGTACTTCGAAGTCTGGAATGAGCCGAACATCGACTTTTGGACAGGTGTTCCAAAGCAATCCACCTATTTTCAGGTCTATGACTACGCGGCTCGAGCCATAAAACGTGCCGACCCCGGCCTGCGGGTGGGTGGGCCTGCCACGGCCCAGGCCGCCTGGGTGGGAGACATGATCCGCCATGCCGTGACGGAGAAGGTGCCGCTCGATTTCGTGTCTACTCACGTTTACGGCAACGACGGCGCGCAAGACGTCTTTCCTCTAGAAGGGGGTTCAGAAGAGAACATTCCGCGTTCAGACATGGTAGCCCGGGCGGTGCGGAAGGTGTATGAGGAGGTCAAGTCTTCCAGCCAGCCGCAGTTGCCCATCATTTGGAGTGAATACAACGCCAGCTACAAGAATGAAGTGGACGTCACCGACTCGGCCTTTATGGGGCCGTGGTTGGCCAACACCATTCGCCAGTGCGACGGGATGGTCTCCATAATGTCCTACTGGACTTTTTCCGATGTCTTTGAGGAGCAGGGAATTATCAAGACTCCGTTTTATGGTGGTTACGGCGTGATGGCGGAAGGTAGCGTGCCCAAGGCGGCCTACAATGCATTCGCACTGCTGCATCAGCTCGGTTCCGAGCGGTTGGACGTGGATGCCCCAGATGTATTGGTTACCAAGAAAGACGCTCGCACGCTGGTTATCGCTGTCTGGAACTACGCCCCGCCCGGCGAAACAGGTCCCGCCAAGACTTTTTCTCTGTCCGTGAAGGGAGTCAAGCAATCCAAGCGCTATACAGTCGAGATTGTCGATCCGCGGCACGGCTCGGCATTAGAGGCATGGCGCGCCATGGGTAGCCCGGCGTTCCCCACGCGCGGCCAATACGCGCAACTGCGCGCCGCCGCCGCCACACAGAAATTAGAGGGGCCAATGTTCACGCTTCCCGCGCATGGATTGGCCCTGGTCACAGTGCGCCTAAAGTGAAACGGGCACTCGTCTTCCTGTTGACCTTGACGCTGGCCTATGGCTCGGCCGCGGACATCCTACCCGGCTTGTCGCAGTCGGACCGGGCGTTCCTGGAGGATCTGGAGCAACGGAGCGTTCTGTATTTTTGGGAGCAAGCCGATCCCCGCACTGGTCTGGTCCTCGACCGGGCGGCGGTCGAGGGCGGCCGGCCCAAAGGCCCGGGAAAGGACATCGCCAGCAGCGCCGCCACCGGGTTTGGCTTAACAGCACTCTGTATCGGCGCCGAGCACGGATGGATCCACCGTGATGAGGCCAAGCAACGAGCCCGCGTCACGCTCGAGTTCTTTGCCGCCAAGGCCTATCAACAACACGGCTGGTTCTATCATTGGATGGAAGTTTCCAGCGGCGAAAGCCGTTGGGACAGCGAACTGTCGACCATCGACACCGCGCTCTTTCTCGCCGGCGCGCTTACCGCCGCCCAGTGCTTCGCGGAAGACCCGGATATCCCCAAGCTCGCAAAACAGATCTACGACCGGGTGGATTTTGTCTGGATGTTGAAAGGCGATTCCAATGAGCTGTCGCACGGTTGGATTCCCAATCGTGGCTTCATCCCGTATCAATGGGATACCTACAGCGAAGCCTCCCTCCTTTATCTGCTGGGGATCGGGTCTCGAACACACGCGCTGCCCCCAGAGTCCTGGTATGCCTGGCAGCGGCCGTTTTATACGTATGGCCCGTATTCGTTCATGAGCGGAGGGCCATTGTTCACGCACCAGTACTCGTTGGCGTGGGTGGACTTTCGAAATCGGCGCGATAAAGGGCTGGTTGACTACTATCGGAACTCTATCGCCGCCACACGGGCAAACCACTTGTACTGCCAGAATCTGCAAGCCGTCTATCCGCTAAGTCTCTTTAACGGCATTTGGGGCATCACCGCTTCCGACGGCCCGAAGGGCTACCGAATTTATAGTGAGATTCAACACTTTCAGCCAGTGGATGGCACGGTTGCGCCCGCTGCCGCCGCTGGATCCTTGATGCTGACTCCCGATATTTCTCTGGAGGCGCTGCGGGCGATAAGAGACCGCTATGGAGACGCTGTGTATGGCCGCTATGGGTTTGTGGACGCCTACAATCCGACCGCCAAGTGGATCGATAGCGACGTGATTGGAATCGATGTAGGCATCTCGCTATTGAGCGCGGAAAACCTGCTTACCGGCAAGGTGTGGAAATGGTTTATGGCGGATGGCACGGCGACCCGTGCCATGGATTTGGCTGGGTTCACCCGCCCTGCGGCGCCGGAGCCGGCAGTGAAGCCTCCGCGCAAGCCTGCCCCGCCAAAGAAGCCTGGGACCGGAAAGAAAGCACAGATCCAAAAGCAGAGCGGGACGGCGAAGCCCATCCCGCTTGCTGACGGTCGCGGTTCCGTAACAGAACCGCGACCGTGAGGGAGCGGATGCGCAAGTACTTCTGACGCTATGTCTAGTTTCCGACGGCGCCCTTCGATTCTTGTTCCAGCAGCGCCTTCAGCGCGGTTTCGGCATGAGTATCGGCCGGGTACTGGGCGAGCGCGATTCGAAACGCTTTTTCTGCCAGGTTATTCTTGTTGTTTTTTGCCGCTAAATTTCCTAGAGCTTCCGCCACGGGACGCGGATAATACGGCGGCTCGGTGTAGGTCAGGCGCCGTTCGGCTTTGGATGCCGTTTCCAGGAGTTTCAGACCGCGGCCCACGTGACCGCGCGCAACCTCCAGTTGACCAGCCATTTCTTTACGGGCCACTTGCAGTTCCGCCGGGTCCGGAAGATGAGTCTTGTTGCGGAACTCGGTTAGAGATTGTTCAAACAGGCGCGCTTCCTCGTCCGCAGCGCTTACCTTTCCGGTGTTGGCAAGAGCGAGTGCGCGCGCCCAATGCCGCCAAGCTTCCTGCCGCGGACGCGGGAAGACGGGCAGCGTTTGCCCATCCAGAATGACCTCCCATTTCTCAAACTGCACTTGGGTGCGCAACATCGCGATAAAGCCCTGAGCGTAAGCGCCGAAGAAATAATCCGCGGAGGACGCAACACGCGGATTTTCCGGGTAGGTCAGCAGTTCCTTGGCGGCTTCCACGGCGTCGTCATAGCGCCCTTCAAAGGAATAAGCAGTCGCCAGATAGTGGACGTTGTGTCCATGATGACCGTCGCCATACAGTTTGTCCTGTTTCATCCAATGCCGCTCCTTGTCCGCGGCTGATGCGAACGATTTCGCGGCATCGTCCCAGCGTCCGGTCTGCGAATAGATGTGACCGGGCATGTGTTGCGCATGCGGAATATTCGGCACCAATTGCGCGTATCGTTCGCAACTCGGCCACGCTTCTTTCGCGAAGGACGATCCTTCCCAGCCGTGGATGATGTAGTGATGGACGCCGGGATGGTCTGGCACTTTCGCCGCCAGCCCGCGCAGGATGTCCACCGCCTCCATGCTGCCCGGAGCCAGCGGCTTTTTGTCCAGGCTAGAAAAGCCACGCATGATCATCAAAGCCAGATCCAGTTGCGCCTCAACTTCATCCGGATATCTGGAAAGCAACGCACGCAAGCCTTTTACCAGGCCTTCTTCCGGATCTTTCACATTGGGATCGCGCCTGGCAGCCACGGCAGCGACGTACATTTTCTCGAGATCGGTTGCTTTCCCGGGCGTCTGGCTCAGTTCTAGAGCCTTCTGGGCCGCCTGCCGAGCCCTTGTCATCGATGGCGCTGGCGCAGTTTTGCCTTGCACCTCCGTCAGCAGGTCAAGCTGAAACCGCGGGCGCCAATCGCCGGCTGCTACCATGGCCACACCCCACCAGGGCATCGGTGCTTGCGGGTCCAGTTCGGCCGCCTGCAGAAACGAGCGCTCGGCTTCCCTCGCCCAGAAAGAATGCATTTGCGCCACGCCTTGATCGAAAAACTGCTGCGCTTCGGCGCTGGTTGTGGTGATTGGCAGATGCACGTTTCCCATGCCGTCCAGAAGTTTCGCCGGTAGCGTGGGGGCCAGAGCACTGGGAGGCGGAGTGCAATTGTCACGAGGATTCTCCGCCAGCAGAGTGAAGCCCAGAGAAACGAGTGCTAAGCATGGCGTCAAAAGTACTAGCGAGTGGCCGCTTGCTGACGCGCGCGGTTCCGTAACAGAACCGCGACCGTGAGGGAGCGGATGCGCAAGTACTTCTGACGCAATGTTTAGCGAGCAAAAGCGGCAGATCATCTTGTATCGTCCTTCTCCAATTGGTATGAAATGAGATTTTCCAGTTGATCCAGGCGCCATGTCGAGCCTTCAAGCATCGCCGCCAAGCGCCCCTCGCCATCGATAATGCAGGTGGTGGAGTTGTGCCCGATCGTGCCCTCATCGGCCCAGTAAACTTCGCCCAAGAGCGGAGCGATTTTCGAAACGTCGCCGGTCAGAAACCGCCAAACCGCCGCGTCGGCGCCCCAACGTTTGGCGTAATCGGCCAATACCGGCGGAGTGTCGTAATCCGGATCGACCGTGATCGATAGCAGAACGACGCGTGAATGGAACCGATTCTGTAAGGCGGCAAAATTGGCCGATAAGCGCGGGCACACATCCGGGAGCGGACAGCGGGTGTAGATGAAATCCACTGCAACCACTCTGCCTCTGAAGTCTGAGAATCGCACCGGGCGTCCCAGTTGATCGATGAGCTGGATATCCGGAACAGTCTCGCCAACACTCAGTTGTTGCGGAGGCGGCGGAATCGGCTCGTCCGGCGCTTCAGACTTGCGTACGCTTCTTGCCAGGGAACGATCTTTGTTCACGACCAGCTCAAAGTGAATTCGAACTCCGGGATGGAGACCTTCCAACTGACTTGAGTCTTCAACCCGAAATGGCATGGCCATCGCGCCCATGAAGTGCGCAATCGGCCGGTGCGACACCAGCATGGTACGAGCCGTTGTATCCACCGCGAGAACAATTCCGTCCACTTGATAAGACTTGGCCGCGAGCCCGAAAGCCAGGGCCAAGAGAATTACCGGGAGCCGGAAGCGCATTTAAGGCAACACTAGCACGAATCGCGCTTAAACATAGGCGATCATGAAGGCATGCCTTCAGACGTCACATCGCGACGTTCCTTTTTGCGATCAACCGGCCTGGCCACGGCAGCCCTTTGCTCTCGAGCGGCGGAGCAAGGTGAAACTGTGCCTCCATTGCAGGAATTCGACTATCGTGATGTCCAGTTGGCGCCCGGGCTCGCCCAAAGCCAGTTCGAACAGACGCAGTCTGTGTTGCTCGGCTTGAATGAAGATAGCCTGCTCAAGCCTTGGAGGCTGCGGGCCGGTCTGCCCGCGCCAGGTCCGGATCTCGGAGGCTGGTACGACGAAGTGCCGCTCGAGAAAACGGAAAGCGGTGGGCATGGGTTTGCGCCCGCGCACTGTTTCGGCCAATGGCTTTCGGCGCTCGCGCGCGCGTATGCCGTTAATGGCGATGCCCGCACGCGAGCCAAACTGGAGCGGCTACTTACTCTTTATGGAACGGCGATTTCCAGCCGCTTCTACGCGAATTTCCGCTTTCCGGCTTATAACTACGACAAGATGGT
>DATFZA010000497.1:0-3553 GCA_035314765.1 Bryobacteraceae bacterium | reverse complement strand
TAGATTGAAGGTGGTGGTGTCGGAGTTGCCCGCCGTGCCCGCGAGTCCAGCGTCTAAGGCGCCGGTCCACAGATCGCGCAGACGAGGATTCCTGAGATGGTCCAGATCGGCTTCATAGGCCTGCTGGCCTTCTTTGGAGCGCACGACTTGAACTGCATCTTTCGGTGTAGTCACCGTTCCGGCGGTTGCGGTTTGGACGATAAACTTTCCATCGGCTGTGGTCACTGGACCCAACAGCATCTGGCCGTCTTTCAGTTGCAGCGCCAGGGGCTCGGTGGACGTGATCGCGTCGATCTGGTCCCAGGGCGCCTTAATGTCTCCAGCCAGGTCCGACTTGATGGTCAGGATCTTGGCGTCGGAGTTCAAAATCACTCCGCTGACGCGATCTCCATTCTTGAATGTAATCTGACTAGCGAAGGTAAACGGGGTTACGATCGCCAGCGCTAGGACTGTCTTAAGCAGTTGTTTTTTCATTTGAAGTTATCAAGTTCCTTCTAGACCAATATGGAAGTGCAATGCGGACGTCGCCGGGCATTCAGAGGAATTGCGGCAATGCTTGGCTGTTACCTGCTGGCGACTTACCCGGAAGTTTGTTAGCTCGATGAACGATCCAAGAAATACTTAGAGCTAGGATCAGAGAATCGCGAAGCGTACCTAAGAATACACCATGGTCGAGAGCCAGAACACCCGCGGGCTTGGCAGCGGCAAGAGTAGGATAACTATGGGCCACTTTCCGGAACGCAGCGCCGGCCGCGATGCCGATGGCTAGCTTCAATACGTTTCCCCGAATTATTAATTTTTGGAAATCTTTCAGCACTTCTGGCCCGTTGGACTCATGCAAGTGTAAGACCAAGGCCAGGATATTGACTGATAAGGGGTTCCCTTTTATTTGTCCGGTCTTATGCTCAAATGCGGAACCGGAGTCTCAGGAATGAGAGGAATCGGCCGCTACGGCCATCTTGCGCAGGATGCCATCGGGCTCGGCGATTCCCAGGGCGGCTATGGCATCGGCGCGGGTCTGTGTGGCGGCAACCGCATAAATTCGCAGCTCGTCTGCATTGCCGGATGGCCGCACATGCGCCACGTCGCCGTTGTCAAAGAGTATACGCACGCCGTCGGTGTAGTCCACATGGCTGATCTTTCCAAACCCAGCCTGCGGCGGAAAGAATTTCTCCAGGTTGCGCAGTCCGACGATCTTGCGGGCCGTGGCTCTTGGAAAATTCGGCAGTAGCGCCGCGCGGCTGAAACGCTTCGGTAGCCGGTCAAAGAGATCGTCCAAGCGAAGCTCGCTTTCCTGCGCGGCAAACAGCGCACAAAGAATCGGCAACGTCGCGTCTCTGGTGGGCAGCGCCCGCAAGACGGCGCCATTGCGTTCGATATCGGAAGCGGTAAGGAATCCTCCGTTAGGTTCAAAGCCGCAAACGCGTGGCTTGCCCTTCGCACGAGCCTGCTCCATGCCCTCGATTACGTAGGGCGAGCCGATGCGCGTTTTTGGTTCGAGCACTGGCGCCAGCTCACCGCGATCGATAGCGTCATTGCAAGTGATGGGAACGACGACGGCGCCAGCGTGCAAATACGCTGCCACGACCATGCCCAACAGATCGCCGCCAAAGAAGCGCACTTTGCCCGTTACGCCATCCACTCCCAAAACCAGCGGCCGGTCGCTATCGCCGTCCGTCGACACAACCGCATCCAGCGGCCCATGTTTCGCGCAGGCTTCGTCGGCGAGCATCTGGATGGCCGCTAGCTGCTGGTCGCCGATGTTTTCGGTATCGATAGGAATAAATTTATCGCTGCGGCCGGCTGGGATGACTTCGGCGTGCAGGCGTTGGAGAATTTCGACGAGAATGTCGCGGCCAACCGCGGAGTGTTGGTACGCCAGTAGCCGCTTGCCTGCCAGTGAACCACCCGCAAAGAAATTGGTGAACCGCTCTATCCAGGCTTCGCGCGCCTCCGGGTGCTCAGCGCCGAGGTCGCGGCGGCCAGCCTGGAAAGAGCCGCGCTCATCAAACTGAGAGTCGGCGTAAGGCTGGCAATAAAGCCTCTGGCGAACTTGATGCACTTGCTGATTGATCCGCCCCTCCTGCTGTTTGCGAAGTTCGCCCCGGCTGCTGTACGTCTTGTAGCCGTTCCGGTCGAAAGGAATGTGGCTGCCGGTGACCATGATGCAGCCTTTGGATCTAGCCAGCGCATACCAGGCGAGCGCGGGAGTCGGGATCGAGCCCAGGTTTATTGGCCGGAGGCCGGCATCGGCAATGGCTGTCGCGACCGCCTGGGCTAATTCGCAGGAACTGGGGCGCAAATCGCGCGCCCAGAAGAACTCGTCCCCGCGGACGATGCCGCCGTCTGCTGGATCGAGCGACAGCAGATACTGCAACTCCGCCAGCACGTTGATATAGATCTCCAGCGGCGTGAGATCGACCACTTTGCCGCGCCGTCCGCTGGTGCCGAACTCCAGTTCCCGCGGTTCATATTTCAGGTTAGATCGAAGAGAGCCGGTTGCCATCCCTTCCATCATCACCCTGCCACGCCGTAAGGAACGTGCCTGATGTCATGAGCGCGGCGAGTGCCAAAGCAAACGTCCAGCCCAGAAGCAGAGACCCGCGGCAAAAACTGTGAGGAGAACCCACCAAGGTTCCGTTGCCAGATGCGGCCCCTCCTCAATGACGCGCCAGATATGCGCCAAAGTCATCAGACCGAACGCGACGCCCGTGGTCATGATAGAACTTTCATGGAATCCCTCGGGCTCGAAGACCTTACCTTTCGTCCAACTACCCGTCATGAAACAACTTAGCCGTTACGTCCGGACCGCTCCCTAACGGTCGCGGCTCAGTCACGCTTTCCGAGCCGCGACCGTGAGGGAGCGGTTGAATTCGTTGTTTCATGACGGTCCTAAGTGCCGGGAAGCTTATCGTCGTCCAAGTACCCGTCATGAAACAACCTTGCTTGCCACTCCTTCGAGCGGTTGAATTGGTTGTTTCACGACAGGTCCTAACTGCCGGGTGACGCAGACTTAGAAATGGAAGCGGGCAACCAGCTGCAAAACACGCGAGTTGCTCGGGAAGTATTGTTGATATTGGCCGAATACCGGGCTATTCGGAACCAAGAAGGTACGATTGATGGTGTTCGTACCGAAGGGCGTGACATCCGAGATGAAACCGCCGACGAACTGCGCATGGTTGAAAACGTTGAACGCCTGCGCGCCGAATTCGAGGCTGTACCTTTCCTTGTAGTTGAACTTCTTCATCAGAGCGGCGTCAATGTTGTTGATATGCCCCAGCGGGTACGTGTTGCGGCCGCCATTGGCATAGGCGCCAGACTGAGCTTGGATGTAACGGGCATTGGGGTTGCTGGCTACGTAGGCGACGATGGACGCGCTCCCCAAGGGAACTTGTTGCCCGGTGGCGTTGTAGGCGACTACGCCCGAGCCGACGTTGGCCGCGCCGTTGGGATTGATGATGGTGCGGTCGCCAGCCGAATCCCCGTTGAGATTTGAGTCCACACCGCTCTGGACGGTGGCGAACTCGGGCGACTGGTAGGTGTAGGTGCCGGA
>DATFZA010000496.1:0-9859 GCA_035314765.1 Bryobacteraceae bacterium | reverse complement strand
GTGCGCACATTGCCGAGCTCGGCGCTCTGCGTTTCCAGTATGGCCGCGTTCGCCTCCACCGTCACGGATGTGCTGATTTCGCCGGGCTTCAGTGAGAAATCCAAGCGAGCGTGTTGGGCCACGTCTAGATTTATGGTCTGGATCGTTTTGGCGAAGCCTTGCGCTTGGGCGGCAACCGAATAACGGCCGGGCGGCAACGGCGGCGAAGTATAGTTCCCGTCGGTCGCGGTTTGAACGGTAGAGGTAGTATTGGTTGTCGTGCTCGTAATGGAGACATTGACGCCTGGAATCGCCGCGCCGGATGAATCGGTTACGGTCCCCACCACCGAGGCGGATTCTTGCGCCAACGCCTCCACACCCACTGCCACCGCAAGTACGAGAAATCTCGCTGCATGTTTCAGAGTCGGCATACAAGGCCTCCAGCGCAACACAGATTGACCGTTAGACTGCTGAGCTTCTGGGCCAGAATGCTATCGCGGAATAATGAAGCTGTCAAGCCTTTTGTGTCTTTTGTGCTCTTTTATTTCCTTTGTCAGGCTGGACGGACAAACGTTTGAAATACTCAAGGTAAAATGCGGACAACTATTTTTTCCAGGCGCCGCCGCCGCGATACCGCAGCCTCCCCGTTTAACGAATATCCCGCTCGCGCCGAAGATTCCCGCTACCATGATTTGCGGGGGCGGCGCGATGCGGACGCTTTGGTGCACCATTCTGTTGCTGAGTTTCTCGCCTCGCACGCTAGCCCAAACAGCGGCGGCCGATCCGGACACGCCGTTCAAAGTGGACGTCGACGTAGTCAACGTCCTTTGCACGGTCTACGACCAGCGCGGCGCCCTGGTGCAGGATCTGGATCGCGCCGATTTTGAAATTCGCGAGAATGGACGCCGTCAGGAACTGCGCTACTTCGCGCGCGACACGGACCTGCCCCTGACGGTCGCTATGCTGATCGATGTAAGCGGCAGCGTGCGCGGCTGGGTGGACACCGAAAAAGACGCCGCGGCGGAATTCTTCAAGGCCGTGATTCGCCCTTCCGATCAGGCCATGCTGCTCGGCTTTTCGAGCACCATCGTTCTCTGGCAGGACCTGACGCCGGCGGTGGAGCGTTTACACTCGGCGCTCGGGCGCCTTCGCGCCGTCCCGTTTCGTGGCATTCCGCTCGACGGCCAACCGATGCCGGGCACCCTGCTCTACGACTCGGTCACCTTAACGGCGCACGAGAAACTCAAACATGTCCCGGGACGCAAAGTCGTCGTGATCATCTCCGACGGTCTCGACAACGGAAGCGTCAATCATGCCGAGGAAGCGGTTGCGGCCGTTCAATCCTCGAATACCATCGTCTACGGGATTTGCTACGAGACCGGTTTCTCGGGCTGCAGCTTTCTAAAGGGATTGGCCGAACCCACCGGTGGGCGCATGTTCCAGGCGGGCAAGAAAGTCCCGCTCGCGCGAATCTTTCAGACCATCGAACAGGAGCTGCGCAGCCAGTACGCGATCGGCTATGTGCCTACCAATCGGGCGCGCGATGGCAGCTATCGGAAGCTGGAAGTAAAGGTCCGGGGCCGCGGCTTGCGCGTCCAGGCCCGCAAAGGCTATTTCGCGGCTCGCGAGGCCGGAACTTAGCGCGTTTGGGAGATTGTTAACGCTCAGCTTGCGAAAGTCTCCCAGTAGTCTAGGGTACTGTTCCAGGCTTGCTCTTTCAAACCCGTTTCGAAAACTCTTATCCTTGGAATTGTAATTTCGAAAATTCTATGGGAAAGCATAAACCTTGGGGGTACCATTGGCCGTAAGTCCTTGGTAAGAAAGAAACCCGATTGTTGGGAGTCTACCGTAACTCATTGGTAACACAGATGCAAGGGTCAGACGGTTAATTCCAAGTTGGGGTGGACTACAACCACTGCCCGCTACCTGGCGCAGTGATTGTTAGATTGGAGATCCAAGTGAAGATTCGGGAGAAATGCATGAGCCTACGGTTAGGGTTGTTTGCGGGCGCTTTGGCGGTGCTACTGGGCATCGCTTGCCAGCCGGCTTCGGCGCAGCTGGTCAGCGGTAACATTACTGGAACAGTTTACGACGCTACCGGAGCGGCCGTTCCGAACGCGACGGTCATCGCGCACAATGACGCTACCGGAGTTGATGTCACGACGACGGCGAGTTCCGCGGGGGAATACCGCATTTCAAACCTGCCCGTTGGCACTTATACGCTGTCGGGGTCGGCTAAGGGTTTTTCCAAGACGGAGGTCAAGGGCGCGGCCATAGCGCTGAACGTCACGGCGACCATTAACCTGACTCTGCAAGTTGGCGCTACCGCGACGACTGTTGAAGTTACCGAAGCGATCGCAACCGTCGATACGACCAGCGCTCAGCTTCAGAACACTTTCACCACCCAGCAGATGATGGACCTCCCAACCGCTTCCGGCGGGTCCGGCGTCATCAATCTGTCGCTGCTCGCACCGGGCGTAGCCACCAGCGGCGCCATTGCATTAGGAACCGGTCCCAGCGTCGGGGGCCAGCGCCCTCGTAACAATAACTTCACGGTGGAAGGCCTGGACAACAACAGCGGGGCCGTGACCGGTCCATTGGTTCAGGTTCCAAACGATGCTGTGGCCGAATTCACCTTCCTGGAGAATCAGTTCGGCGCGGACTTCGGTCACTCCTCCGGTGGCCAGTTCAACCAGGTTGTGAAGAGCGGCACCAACCAGTTTCACGGCTCGGGTTATGAATACTTTATCAATAAGAACCTGCTCGCCACGGACAATCTGAACGCTGTGGCGGGGTCTCCACTGCACCCGCGGTACGATAACAACCGCTTCGGCGGCACCTTCGGCGGCCCGATCAAAAAGAACAAACTGTTCTTTTTCGTGGACTACGAGTACAATCCGGTCGGATCTGTTGGACAACAGGGTGCGCTCTGCGCTCCTACGGCCGCTGGGTATAGCCTCATCAACGGGATACCCGGAATTAACAAAACCAACCTGTCCCAACTGCAGAAGTACGTGGGAACGGCTCCCGCCGCGTCTACGCCCGCGGCTTGCGGCAACTCCGCCAATCCTCTGGTCGGGCCCGGCAACGCGAGCTTAGGCGAACAGAGCGCGAGCGCCATCTCCATTCCGATTGGATTGGTGTCGTTCACATCGCCCGCCTACAACAATTACGAGAGCGGAGTAGCCGCCCTCGACTACAACATCTCCGATAAGGATTCTCTCCGCGGCCGCTTCATCCTGAACCGCACGGGAGGCATAGACACCAATGGCTTCCCGTCGACTTTCTACGCCACGGTGCCCTTCAACTACTACCTTGCGACGTTCTCGGAGTTCCACACCTTCAGCCCGTCGGTAGTCAACGAGTTCCGGTTCGGCTACAACCGTTATTTCAACGTCTATCCCGTCCCGAGTATCAGTTTTCCGGGCCTGGATGCATTCCCCAACATCGATGTCTTCGAACTCGGCGGGGTGAATAATACGTTTGGCCCCGATCCGAATGCGCCGCAAGGCGGCATTCAGAACCAATACCAGTTGTCTGAGAACCTGAGCTGGACCAAGGGCAAGCACAGCTTCAAATTCGGCTTTGACGGCTGGAAGCAGATATCGCCACAACTCTTCGTTCAGCGGTCCCGCGGCGATTATGAGTGGAGTTATCTTTCGGACTACCTGTTCGACTATAATCCCGACTACTTGGCACAGCGCTCGCTTGGAGGGGCCGAGTACTATGGCGATCGGATCCTGACAAGCTACTACGCCAGCGACGCCTGGAAGGTCCTTCCCAACCTCACCCTCAACATCGGTGTGCGTTATGAGTATCAGACCATCCCCTACAGCGAGAGGCAGCAAACTCTTAACGCGATTTCCAATGTGCCGGGTTTGATCACCTTCGGCAAACCGCAACCTCAAGGGGATGCAATCATGCCGCGCATCGGCATCGCATACTCTCCAGGCAAGAGCGGCACCACCTCAATTCGCGCTGGTTACGGTTTGTTTTATGACGTGCTCTACGATAACCAAGGTTTGCTCACGGTTCCGCCGCAATTCAGCACGACGGTCGACGTAACCGGATTGGATCAGAGCGGCTTCCTGGCGAATGGCGGTATCAAGCCCAACACGTCGGGGATGGCGCTTACCCAGGCCCAGGCTCGCGCCGGTACGGCAGGTTATGTGCCGAATGGAACTCGGCCGGAAACGTCCTCCTGGAACGTCGGCGTCCAGCACACCTTCCATAACAATTACATCCTTGAGACTCGTTATGTCGGAACGCACAGCGTGCACCTTTCAGTCCAGGACCAGTTGAACCGGCAGCCGGTGGTCAACGCCTCGAACGCTCTGCCGTTGTTCTTGACCGCTCCCAGCCAAGCCGTTTTGAACGGCCTGACCAACACCCTTTCCACTCTGACAACGGCTTACAATAAAGGCGGAAATATCATACCCGGCTTCTACAATGCCGGCTTCACCGGGATCATCACCTCTTATCAGCCCTGGGGAAGATCGTTTTACAACGGTTTGCAGAACTCTCTGACTCGCCGCTTCTCCAATGGGCTGCAGTTCAATGCAGCCTACACCTGGAGCCACGCTTTAGATGATTCCACAGCCGACGTGTTCAGCACCTACGCCACGCCGCGCCGCCCTCAGGATGCGCGCAATGTCAAGGCAGACTACTCCCCCTCGGCGCTGGATCATCGCCAACGCTTCACATTGGAGGCTATCTACGACCTGCCGTTCTTCAAGAATGGCAACTGGTTCATGAAAAATGTAGTGGGCAATTGGGAGGTCGCTCCGATTTACACCTATCAGACCGGCACGTTAGTCGACGTCCAGAGTGGAGTTGACTCCAACCTGAACGGGGACACCGCCGGCGACCGCGCATTCGTCAATCCGAGCGGCGTGCCAAACACGGGGTCCGGCGCCACCGCGCTTAAGAACAGCGCGGGTCAAACGGTAGCCTACGTTGCCAACAACCCGAACGCCGAGTACATCCAAGCCCCCAAGGGCACAATTCCAAACAGTGGCCGAAACACAGCCCAACTTCGCCCCATCGACGATATCGATCTGACCATCGCCAAGAGTTTCAACATCACCGAGGGCAAGAAGATCCAGTTCTCGGCGCGGTTCATCAATATCTTCAACCATCCCCAATACGTCGGCGGATACCTCAGCGACGTTGCGCCCGCGGGTCTTCTCGCGAGCCCGACTGGCGCTGACGTCTCCCCCAACACCCAGGCGATACACAGCTTCCTGGAGCCGCAGAACGCGAGCTTCTTGCAACCCACGCAAGCGTTCTCAAGCAACCCGCGGCAGCTATCGCTCGCGCTCAAGTTCATTTTCTAGCAACCGAGCATCGGTAAACAATTGTGGGGAGCCTTCGGGCTCCCCATTTTTATTGGCTACTTCAGATCGCTCAAATGTGACGCGACCACGCGCCACTTTGCCCGGGGCTTCCGCGAGGAGAACGGCAACCAAGGGCCGCGTGAAGCCGGCAGTCAGAATTGTAGTTCGCACTCGCGATTGGACGCGCTTCGGAAGCCCGTAGTTCCCAACGCGCTGTGACCTTCTTACGGGATCGCTGTCACGCTAATCGGCAAACGATCGCAACGTTCCCGCCGTCAGTCTGCACGAGGACCGCCGACATTGCGGGCAGATACCCGTTCACTCGACGCTCGAACGACGGCTCCCTTCGGCAGCCAGAACTCAACAGCAAATTCGGCTGCGCAATCCGCCCCTCGATGGGCGGCTCTCCGATGTAAAGGGAAACTACGGCGTGACGGTCACCGTGATGTCTTCATCCCTCCACAGCGCGCCGTCGGTGGCGTGCCAGCGGAGAATGTAGGTGCCGGGTTCATCGAAGGTCACTTGAACGGTCCACTTGCCGTCAGGCGGGGGAGCCGGAGCCTGCCACAGCGGCGACCACTGCGAATTACCGCCGGCACGCGTGTCTTCCCAGGTTTTCGGCTGCTCGGGGCTGAAGTGCACTTTATGATTTGGGCCGCGATACAGATAACATGCCACCCACAATCCAGTAGCGCTACCCACGGTCACCTGAATCGGGGGGATCATCCGCAGGTCCTTGAGGTCCGCATTGCGGGCGCGATCGAGAAACGCACCGCGCGGGCGCGGCTTCGGCACGCCATCGTCGGTGACGTGCGCCGAAAGCACCAACGCCTGCCCCACCTTCGCGGTCCGCATGCGATCGCCCGCCGCTTCCAGCACCGGCGGCTTGTTGGCGCGAATCTCCGGATTGCTCACGCCCGCGCCGATCGCTCCCGTCTCGGACGTCAGCACCATGTCGTCCAGAAAATAATCCTGGCGCAGCGTCGCGTACGCCTTGGACGTCTTGCCGTGCGTGGTCAGCGTCCACACCACTTCCTTGTTCCCGAAGTCCTTCGGCACGTTCACCCAGAATACGAAGCGATTGCGCCGCGGGAAGAAATGCGTAGGCTGGCCTTGATCCGGACCGCCCGGCTCGATATTGTTCTCCGGCCCGACCGGCACGTCGAGCTCTTCTTCCCAGTTGTCGTTCATGTAGCCGAAAAGCAGCTTGTACGACCCATCGGGATTCTGCTCCCAGCCTTCGTAGGCCGCATATACGGTCTGGCCTTTGGAATAAGACTGGGCGCGCGCCGATGAACAAGTGAGCAGCGCTGCCGAGAGAATCGGCAGCGCCAGAAACACGCTGCGTACGTTCATTTTACCCTTCAGTATTTTACTGTCCCGACCCGCCGCCCGTCGGCGCAGCCGCCTTGGGCTTTCGCATCGCCGGAGGCGGAATCGGATCGCCGTTGCACAGCGGGCACCCGATCAGCACATCGTTCGCATCCAGCTTCAGCTTCTCGCGGCGTTTGGCCATCTCGGCGTAGAACTGTTCGTCTGTCAGCGCGAGTCCCTGGCCGAGATCGATAAACATATTCGAGATCGACCGGTTCCCCGCCCCCGACCAGTTGCGCGTATCCGGCACATTGCGATTCGCCGGCGTCGTGTCCATGTACCCGATGATGTGCAGGATGGTGCCCTTCGGAAGCAGCGGCGCGTAGTCGTCATCGTAATCGTATACGCGCACCCAGTTGTGGTCGTATCCCGAGCACGAAAGCGTCTGGATGTTATCGCCCCAGATGTATTCGAGACACATCCGCACGCCCGGTGCATGCAGGTGCGGCTCATACGAGGTGATCCTGGTGTTTTCATCCAGCACCTTGTAAGCGTCCAGCCGCTGGTTGGCCTCGTTCGGCTTCATGGCGATATCCACGCCGTTGCCCAGGCCCCGCCGCGCATAACGAACCGTGGGTGAGTAGCCTTTCGGGAAAAACTTGAAGCCGAACAGCAGGCGAGCCTTGGTATCGCGGCCGTTGGAATGGATATGCGCCGACGCGAACACCAGGCTCGAACCGGCCTTCAGGAGCTTGCCCGCGTTGTCCGGGAAAATGTCCGCGTTGCGGCCCACTTCGTGAATCGGCCACGTCCCGCTGCCTTCGCCGACATCTTCGCCGAGCGCTGCCTGCTGGCCGGGCACGGTGGTGGTCCAGATCATGTGGTGGAACACGTAGCGGGCGCCGACCGTGGCGCGGCCGCCGCCGGTGTCCGGGGGAATATCATTGACCTCGCGCATCTCGACGGACTTCACCCAGCGGTCTTCGGTCATCTTGGTGGAAACCGATGCCAGTTCGCCCCACCAATCCGGCGCACCCGCCTTGACCGTGATCTCTTCGGTGGAAACCACAAGATCCGGCTCGCCCAGGTTCCACTTCGTACCATCGACCAGCGGGATGGGCGGCGGCATATCGGCCGGATTGCCCTCCGGCGCGCCGCTGTCCACCCACTTGGCGACCTTCGCGATTTCCAGATCGCTCAGCGACGGGTCATTCTTATAATGCTGGATGCCGACGTTCTTCTCGATGAACCAGGGCGGCATCGCACCGCGCTTATCGCGCAGAGCCGTTCGCTCCTTGATGGCGCGCGCCCACGGCCGCACTTCTTTATAAGTGAGGAGCGACATCGGCGCCACCGAGTTCGGCTGATGGCAGTTTTGACAGCTACGCTGCAGGATCGGCGCGATGTCTTTCGAAAAAGTGACTTCGCCTTGGATGACGGGCGTCTCTTCGGACGCCAGCGCAATCGGGACGACGATGGAAAAGGCGAGGGGCGCGAGCAGCGCGAACCCGATGTTGGATCGCCGGAACAAAGCTTTCATCGATACGCTCCTTCGCGACACAAGTAGACTTTTCAGCAGCTTGTGTGCTTCTTATCATCCTAATCGAGTGGTAAGAATGGATCAAGGGCCAGTCTTGGCGGCTTCGGTGGGAATCTTGGTGGACCAAGGCCTCATTGGTGTTTGCAAGTAATTGAAAAAACGCGCCTAAACGCTTCACGCAGGAGCGCTAGACGCTGCGGCGATAGCGATTGGGAGTGGTACCTACGATCTTCAGGAATTGAGCGGCGAAATGACTCTTGTCGGAGTAACCCACTCTGTTTGCGATCTCTTCCACCGACAGATCATCGCTAGTCAACAGGTTTCTGGCCTTCTCCATGCGGAGCTTCACCAGATATTGGTGCGGAGCAATTCCGATCGCTCGACGAAATGACTTAGCGAAATGGTACTTGCTCATGTTGGCGATCGCCGCGATCTCGGCGAGGGAAATATCGGCATGCAAATTCTCGTGAATGAATTCGATGCTGCGCCGAAGCTGAGTCCTGCTCAAGCTGTTCCCTCGTGGCGGCATCGCGGTCTTGTTGGAGTACTTCATCATGATATGCGCAGCCAAAGCGGTACCGAGGGATTCGGCATAGACGCGCGGGGAGGGCCAATCGGAAAGCAGCTCGGCATCGAGAGCGGTTCCGAGTTGGTAGACCAGCGAATCGTGAATCGCGAACTGCGGCAAAATTTCGAAACTCTCAAACTCGACTTGGGCCGTCGCGATCTCCGCTATCTTTACCGGATCGATAAAAATCGCTGTGACTTCGCCGGATCCGTCGATTTTGCCGCTACGAGGTACTCCAGGCGGTGCGATGGAAACTAATCCTTCGGTCATTTCCGCGATGATTTTTGAACCGGCGAGACGCATTTCGCATTTCACCGGCGTTAGAGTATGGGGTAAAAAGATCGTCAACTGCGGGAATGTATGCTCCGACATCTCGTGAGGCCTCAAACGATACCGGTGCACTTCAATTCCAGACCAATTCCAACGGCAACTCGTTCGATATGGAAGAGCGCGGGCGATTTCGAAGATATCTTCTTCTTTCATCGCTCGTACTTGTTCCCTGACCGGATTTGCGACCATATCCTCTCCAACCGCTCCCAGAAAAGCGGGATCCGAGCACCTGCGCCCCCGGCCCGGCTCAGTAAAGCATATCACCGAATTCGATGATCGCCCCGAAGCTGGTGAGCACAGGGTCCTACATGGCTTGCCAAGACCGGCAACTAACTTACCAAGAATGGCGCCTGACACTTTCCGGGTCTTGGACCATTATTGGTGGATTGCTCTGTAGCGCAATTGGCTTCGATTTCGGGTGCACAGACCAGGTGGTTGGAGGGGAACTAATGACAAAGCGCATCCTGTCTTTGCTGCTGTCGACTTTCGCGTGTGTATGGCTCAGCATGCCGCTCATGGCCCAGGACACCGGGATCATCTCGGGGACTGTCATGGATGAATCCGGAGCCGTGATCCCAAACGCCGCGTTAACTATCACCAATAAAGCCACCGGTGCACCCCGAACCGTTAGAAGCAATGCGGAAGGTCTCTTCAGTGCTCCCGCTCTGCCGGCCGGCGATTATCACGTCCGAGCTGAAATGCAGGGTTTTCGCACCTTGGAGCGAGATGCAACCGTGCAGGCCGGCACCAGCACCACTGTCAACCTGAGCATGTCGCTGGGATCGACGCGAG
>DATFZA010000495.1:0-14701 GCA_035314765.1 Bryobacteraceae bacterium | reverse complement strand
CGGCCCCTTGAATAACTCATTCTCATTTTTCGTCGCCCGCCGCTACCTGAGCGCCAAACGCAAGCAGGCGATGATTTCCGTCATTACGGTGATTTCGATTGTAGGGGTGGCGGCAGGCGTGATGGCGTTGGTGATCGCGCTCGCCATCAACGACGGCTTTCGCACCACGTTGCAGCGCAGCTTGCTGGGCGCCCGCGGCCACGTGATGCTGCTCGAAAAAGAGCCGTCCACGGGAATCCGGAATTGGGAGACGCTCGCGCCGCGAATGCTGAAGATTCCGCACGTTGTCGCGGCGGCGCCGGGCCTTTACGGCAAGGTATTGCTGAGCGGTCCGATGCAGTCGGAGGGTGCCGAGCTGAAAGGCATCCCGATCGATCAGCCGCCCGAGATGCTGCGCCATCTGAAGCAGGGGTCGTTTGATGCGTTACGCAAGACGAGCGGTCTGCCGGGAATTATTCTGGGCGCGCGCCTGGCGCAGAATACCGGGATGCCGATGAACAGCGTAGTGGATGTGCTGAGTCCGCGCGGAGTGTTGACACCGTTCGGTCCGCACTATTCGCGTTTTCAATTTCGCGTCGTGGGTATTTTTGAATCCGGCTTCTATGACATCGACGCCTTCGGCGCGTTCACTTCGCTCCAATCGGCGCAACAGGCTTTCTCGCTCGGCGACGTAGTGAATACCATTGAGTTGCGCTTGGACGACATTTATCAAGCGCCGGAGGTGGCCAAAGAAGCGGAACGCATCAGCGGTCCGGCTCTAGTTGCCACGACGTGGATGGAGCAGTACCGGCAAGTGCTGAACGCGCTGAATACCGAGAAAGTGGTCACGGCGGTGACCATCGGGCTGATTCAACTGGTGGCCGGCCTGAATATTCTCATCGCGCTGATCATGATGGTGATGGAAAAGAACCGCGACATCGCGATCCTCATGGCCATGGGCGCAAAACAGCAACAGATTCGGCGCATTTTTCTGACGCAGGGCGTGATTATCGGCCTTGTCGGCACCGTGATTGGCCTCGCGCTCGGTTATGGGTTGTCGTTCCTGGCCGACCACTACCGGTGGCTTCGTCTCGATCAGGAAGTGTACGCGGTGGCGTACGTGCCATTTGCCGCCCGGGCGTTAGATGGCCTATGGATCGCCGCCGCCGCGATCTTTGTGAGCTTTATCGCGACCATCTACCCGGCGCGGAGCGCATCGCGCATCGCCCCCGCGGAAGCTTTGCGGTACGAATAAACCGGAATAAACCGGGGACGGACGAGACGTTCCCCGGTTTATTTTAGCCGCGCCCGCTCTCGCGCCGCGATCCGTTCCGGCAGCGGCGTGTAGCCCAAGGCCGGCGCCTGCTTTTGCCCTTGGTCCAGCATCCACACCAGAAAATCGCGCAAGGCCGAACCGGCATCGCGTGGTACGAGAAAGTAGGTGAACGCAGCCAGGGGATAGGCGTCCTCGCCGGGCGCATCGAGGATCGACAGATCTTCGCCCGCTGTCGCCGCGGCCGTACCGATGGATTGCAAGTCCGCCGCGACGTACCGGCCCGCGTGGTTCCGGACCGCGCCATAACTCAAGCGACTGTGGAGCGCGTAGATAAACTCCACGTAGCCGATGGAATTCGGCGTTTGCCGCACCATTTCTACGACTCCCTCACTACCCTCCGCCCCCTGCCCCGACGGCCAAGCGATCGTGTCGCCCTGTTGCGTCCAATCCGGGCTGATCTTGGCGAGATAGTGGGTGAACACGTAAGTCGTGCCGCTCCCGTCATTGCGATGCACCGGTACGATTTCGGCATCCGGCAGGTGAGCATGCGGATTGGCCTTCGCCAACAACGGGTCATTCCACTTGCGGATTTTTCCCAGATAGATTTCAGCCAACACTTGTTGCGGAAACCGCAGGTCGCCGCTGAATCCGGGAAGATTGTAGATGGGAACCACGGCGCCGGCCACAGTGGGATATGTCTCAAGCCGCTCGTCGGCAATCGGTATGTCGGAAGCGGCAAAATCGACCGTTCGCTCCCGTAGCTTGGCTAGGCCGGCCACCGATCCAATCGCCTGGTAAGAAAAATGAACGCCTGGGCGCTGCTGCTCATAAGACTGGAACCACTTCTGGTAGAGCGGAGCGGGAAACGTTGCCCCTGCACCGGTCAAGTCCGCGGCACGCGCCAGCGGCGCCACACAAAGAAAAACACAAAGTAAAGCGGAATACAGAAGCCTCATCATTTGGATCCGATGGCTGTTTCCAATTTGTGAATTGCCTCAGAAGCCATCACTTTTTCGATATCGGTGGATCCCGCATGATGCGGAGCGGAAAGGTATGACCAGAGTGTTTCTCCGGACTTGCCCTTCAATTCCACGGACAGATAGCCGGTGTAGATGGGCCGCGCGTCGTGGGTGACGTAGCGCACGCGCATATTACTCGCCGCGTAGCCCTTTACCCAAACCTCGCCTTCGCCCGAGAGAATCGCGTCTGCCTGATCGGCACTGGAAACAAGATGCAGCGGATGCGTCTTGCGCACACTCTCCATCAAGGCCCGCTTCACTTGCGTAGCGCCGGGCTTGTCGCCAAAATCGCCGACGAAGATGTTGCGCACTGCTTTCAACTGGGTGTTCTGTGCGCAACAGAACAGCGCCGCGACAAGTATCCAGCCCAATCGCATGAAGTCTACTGGTGAGTATAGCCGCAATATAACCGAAGGCCCCGTCATCATGCTGTAATGTGAGTTCTTGATACTAGAAAGGTTGCGCGAAATTCATCGAGCCGCTTTGTTAGCAGGACTGCTTGCGGCGTGCTCGTTCGCTCAACAGCCTTCCGCGGGGCCGGTTCCTAACGCGCCTCCTGATGAAGACACGCCCTCCACCGACCCCGGCTCCTTCACCCTCGGAGACCGGTTCTGGGTCTCCGGACAAGCGAACTTCGTCACTCAATACCATCCATCGTTCCCAGCCAAGTACAGCGGACCAAATAGCCTGATGGCCGAGAGCGAATCGGCTACCTCGCGCGTGCTTACGCTATTCACTGGAGTGCGGCTTTCCCGGAATACCGAATTTCTGTTCGATCTCGAGGAAGCCGGTGGAGGGGGACTCAGTAATGCGCTGGGCGTTGCCGGCTTCACCAATCTAGATGTCGTGCGCAATCCGACGCTGGGTCAAGCGCCTTATGTTGCGCGCATTATGATCCATCAGGTGATTCCGCTGAGTAAAGAATATTTGGAAGCGCCCCGAGGGCCGCTGGCTTTGGCGTCTCGTTTGCCCGTGCGGCGGCTGGAGTTCCGCCTGGGCAAGCTAAGCACCGCTGATTTTTTCGATGTGAACTCGATCGGCAGCGACAGCCATCTGCAGTTCATGAACTGGACCACTGACAACAGTGGCGCCTTTGATTATGCCGCCGATACGCGCGGTTACACCTACGGTCTCTTGATTGAATATTATGACCGGCACTGGGCGCTGCGCTTTGGAGAGATGCTGATGCCGACGGTGGCCAACGGTATCACCCTGGATTGGGACCTAGCTCGTGCCCGTGGCGAAAATCTCGAATACGAGCTTCACCCGCATCTACTCGCCAAGCGCGATACCAGAGTGCGGGCTCTGGCCTACGCCAACCATGCCAATATGGGCCTGTATCGCGATGCGAATTTGATGCCGGCGCCCGATATCACCGCTACGCGGCAGCAGGGACGCGTGAAGTACGGTTTCGGTCTGAACGCGGAACAGGAGCTGACGGACAACCTGCGGGCATATTTTCGCGCCGGCTGGAATGACGGGCACAGTGAGAGCTTCGCCTACACTGAGGTGGATCACACTGTCTCGGGCGGCATCGACTTGCGCGGCGCGCGCTGGCATCGGCCGAATGACAAACTCGGCTGTGCGCTGGTGGTCAATGGCATTTCTCGCGATCACGCGCGCTATCTGGCGTTAGGCGGGCTGGGTTTTATTCTCGGCGACGGCGGTTTGCGCTATGGCCTGGAGACGATCGTTGAGAGCTACTACACGGCGCATGTTTGGCGCGGAATTTCGCTCGCTGGGGATTTTCAGCAAGTGTGGGATCCCGGCTACAATCGCGATCGCGGACCGGTGAGCGTGCTCAGCTTCCGGCTCCACGTCGAAGACGCGGTGCGCTTCAAAGCCGCCGAATAAGTGCCTGTGAGGAACCCAGGGACGGACGGCACCGTCCCCGGTTTTGGTAGTCCGCTAAAAGTTGGTTTTGTCACGCCTGGCTTGCCGTTATAATGAGGCTATGCTGAAGCCCACCGAAAAAATCTGGCACAATGGGCGTTTCATCGCCTGGGATGATGCCAAGATCCATGTGCTGGCCCATGTAACCAGTTACGGCAGTTCGGTTTTTGAGGGCCTCCGCTGCTACGACACCATTCATGGCCCGGCGATTTTCCGGCCGCGCGAGCACATGCAGCGCCTGCTGGACTCGGCCAAGATCTATCGCATCGAACTCAAGTACGGCGTCGACGAGTTGTGCGCCGCCATGGCTGAGCTGGTGCGCATCAACGGTCTCCGCTCCTGCTATATCCGCCCGCTGGTCCTCCGGGGCTATGGCGACGTCGGCGTGCTTCCGCTAAACGTTCCCACCGAAACCTACCTGGCCTGCTGGGAATGGGGCAAATATCTGGGCGACGAAGGCATCACCAAGGGCGTGGACGTGTGCGTTTCCAGTTGGACGCGTATCGCTCCCAACACGCTGCCGGCGCTGGCCAAGGCCGGCGCAAATTACATGAATTCGCAACTGATCCGCATGGAAGCCCACACCAACGGCTACGCCGAAGGCATTGCCCTCGATGTGGCCGGCTATGTGAGCGAAGGCTCGGGCGAGAATATTTTCCTGGTCCGCAACGGCAAGATCGTCACCCCTCCGCTGGGCGCTTCGGTGCTGCCGGGCATCACCCGTGACACCATTCTGCACCTGGCGCAGGCCTTAACATTCCGGTGGTCGAGACCATTGTCCCGCGGGAAATGCTCTACATCGCCGACGAAGTGTTCTTCTGCGGCACAGCCGTGGAAGTGACGCCGATCCGCTCGGTCGACCGCATCCCGGTCGGCAACGGGGCCCGCGGACCCATCACGGAAGCGCTCCAAAGCGCTTTCTTCGACCTGGTTCGGGGCAACACACCCGATCGCTTTGGCTGGTTACAGCCGATCGCGCAAGCCCCGGTTACAGTTTAGTAGTTCAGACGGTTCGCCGGTCGGCCAACCTTTTCAGTGTTTCGATATTCCGCACGGCGTCCCGCTCCTCGTCGTGCGGCGTCTCGAGAATAAAGGCCTTCTTCTTCAACTTGGGATGCCGCAGAATGCGCCGGAATCCATCCTCGCCGATGTTCCCATCGCCGATGTGCTCGTGCCGGTCAACGTGCGATCCGCGCTCGCCTTTGGAATCGTTGGCGTGCATCACCGGCACGTTTTCCATGTCCAGCAGCCGATCGATCTCGCTCACCGTCTTCTTGAGACCCTCCGCGGTCGAGACGTCATAGTTCGATACAAAACAGTGGCAGGTGTCCAGGCAATAGCCGATGCGTAACCCGGACATTTTTTCCGCATATTGGCGGATCACCATCAGTTCTTCGAAACAACCTCCCAACATTGCGCCGCCTCCGGCCGTGTTCTCCAGCAAAATCGTCAACTTGTCCGTAATCAACCCATGGGCGGCTTCGGTGAGAGACTGAACCACGGCGTAGATGCCCTCTTCCACCGTGTGGCCTTTGGAATTTCCCGGATGCGCCACCAGATATTCCGCGCCAATGGCGATCGCCCGTTCCATCTCGCCGCGAAAAGCGAGCGCAGATTTCTGCCGCAGCGCCTCGTCGGAGGATGCCAGATTGATCAGGTAATTGTCGTGAATCACCAGCGGACACAGATCGTACTTCTCCCGCGCCAGCTTCATTAGGCGAATCTGATCCGGCGCCGGAACGCCGGCGCGCCAGGTCCGCGGGCTGGCGGAGAAGATCTGGAAGCAGTTAGCCCCCAACGCCGCCGCCTTTAAGGCAGCCTTCTCCAACGATCCGGAAATTGACGTGTGGATGCCGATGCGCAAGGCTCAAACGCGGACGCGCGACACTGCGGGCTCGAGTCCGAACTCCTACGCTCTAACCTAGCGCAGATGTCATTCGCAAGGGCAGCGCGTGGAATTGCTGGCCAGGCAGGCTGAAAGAGCGACGGTGGAAAGCCGGCAAGCGGCCCGATCCGCGCTACAGTCAACTTATGCGGAGATTATTGACGCTTGCGCTGCTCGCTCCCCTGTTCCTGCCGGCCGATGAGACCCTGCCCAAAGCCGAATCGATTCTGGACCGCTCGGTGGAATTGACCGGTGGCAAGGCGGCCTACGACCAGATTCACAATGTCATCGAAAAGGGCACTTTCGATTTACCCAAGCAGGGCGTTCACGGAACCGCGGCCATCTACGCCGCCGAACCCAACAAGCTCTATGAATCGATCGAGATTGAAGGTATAGGCAAGATCGAGTCCGGCGTCAGCGGAGACGTGGCTTGGGAGAATTCCGTGCTCCAAGGACCTCACCTCAAGACGGGTGACGAGAAGGCCGAGACGCTGCAAGGCGCTACCTTCAACGCCCCCGCGAATTGGCGCAAGATGTTCACCAAGGTCGAAACCACCGGAACCGAAACTGTAGGCGCGCACGACTGCTACATCGTGGTTCTTACATCGGCCGTGGGCAAGCCCATCACCCAGGACTACGACAAGAAGAGCGGCCTGCTGATCAAGAGCGTGGCCACCCGCACGACTGCCATGGGCGACATCACTGTCGAGATCCTATACGACGACTATCGGAAAGACGGTACGATTCTCTCTCCCCACAAACTGATCAACAAAGTGGCTAGCCAGGAGTTCGTGATCAACATCAACTCCGCCGAGTACAACACACAACTGCCCGCCAACGCCTTCGATATACCGGCGGACATCCAGGCGCTGATGAAACCCGCGGCGGCGCCAAAGGCGCCTGAGACACCTGTCTCTGCCGCGGCCGGGGCCGGGTCGACTGTGGGCAAGCTTACCCTGTACCAGGGCGGTAAGCCGATGGCTTCGGAAAGCTATACGCTCGATCGAGCCAACGGAAAAATTTCGATTGCCGGCTCGGGCGACGCCAACATCGGAGGCGTTATGAAAGTGACGATCGAACGGTTCGATGTGATCATGACCGACAAGTTCCGGCCGGTTTCCGCCGAAGCTAAGGCCAAAATGGGAACCATCCCGATCTCCGTGTCCACCTTATTTGACGGCGGCAAGGCTGTGAGCCAGATCAACAACGGATCGACCACCAAGACCAAGGAAGACGACGTCCATCCCGATCCCATCGTGGTCCAAGCCAATTTGCCGCTTTATCCATGGAGCATCCTGGCCGCGCGCGCCAGTTTCGACACCAAGGAACCGCAGCAATTTCCCATTTATGTGCTGGGTTCGGCCGAAGTGATGGCCCAGGTCCTTTACAAAGGAAAGGAGCCGGTGGAATTTGCGGGGGGCAAGACTGCCGATCTACATCATCTCAGCGTCAACGTCACGCCGCCGCAGGGATCGCCAACCACGCTCGACTTTTGGCTGGACGACAGCCGCAAGATCATCAAGATTCTGGTGTCTTCCTTGAGCGTAGAAGGCTATCAAGAAGGGTATGACCGGAAAGCGCCCGACGTACCGCCTGCACCCCACGGGCGGTAAGGTGGAATTCCCCCTAGTCTAAACAGCCGCCAATGCCGATCAATCCGCAGGGCGAAAATGCAGGCGGCTAAAACAGAGCAGTACATCGAAAAGCACGGCGAAAAGGACGGCGAACAGGATCGCGACGTCCGGGTTGCTTTTACGGCGGTTGATTCTTACCTGTCGGCGTTGGCCGGCATCGCGGCGGTGGTGTCCGGCGTCTTTCCGGACGTCGGTTCCGAACACGCCCGGAAACTGATCCGGTTGCGAAACCGGCTGGCGTTTGAGGCGGATGTGCCTGGCTTGATAGAGAGCCGCGAAACTCTGCTCAATGAGCTGATGGCATTTTCCGAGAAGGCTCGCGGTTTGTACATATCGCGAACCGAGGCGGTGCACAAGAGCCTGGAACTGTTGGCCGAACTCGGCAACTCGCTGGCGCCGCAGAACAACGAGAATTTCAAGACGCTTTTGCAACTGGCCGCACGAGTGGAAGCGCTCGGGGCAACCAACGAAGCGGCGGCGCTCCGGCAGGCGATCGAGGCGCTGGGTAAAGAGCGGGAAGCGGTTATCGGCGGGCTGGAGAATCAGGTCAGACTGCTCGAAACCCGGCTCAAGACCACCGACATGCTGGCCTCCATCGATCCCTTAACCGGCGTGGGCAGCCGGGGCGAACTCGAACACCAGCTCTCTGCCCGGGTAAAAGTGAATAAAGCGTTCTGCCTCCTTCTCTTTGACATAGACAACTTTCACGCGGTCAACCAACAGTATGGAAACCTCTGCGGCGACGAACTCCTGAAACAAGTGGCGGCCCGTTTGAGCAACCAGATTCGCACCCGGGATTTTGTTTGCCGTTGGGGTGGGGACGAATTCGTGGTCATCATGGAGTGCGACCCGGACAACGCCAAGCGGCGCTGCAAGCAGATTTCCCAGTGGTTGAGTGGTCCTTATCGCGTTAAGGTTGAGGCGCGGGAGTTTCGAGTGGATATGCAAATGTCGTCAGACCTCACCGAACGCCGACCCAACGAAGAGTCGCACGACGTGTTGCTGCGGCTGGGCGAATTGCGGCCTGCCTAAGACTTCCCGGCCGAAAGTGGCGCGGGCGATCAAACCCACGCCAGCCATTCGGGTATCCCGACTGGATCTATCCATCAGAGTTCATCTCCGGCAAGGGCTCATTTCCGGGTCTTATCTTCGGGCGTTTCTCTCCGCGACAACGCGACGAGATCTACCGCTTTGGACGGCACTTGCCTGGCAATCAGTTCTCTTTCGAGGACCGACGGAGGCACTCTGCAGCCGTGGGTCTGATTCGACAGCCGGGACAGAAAATAGTCCTGGCCATAGCGTTGAAAGCTCATCCTGGCCTGTCCCGGGCCTTTCCAAGGCTCATCGCCATTCGGGATAACCACAACGTTGTACGAGCTGTGATCGCCTTCGATCCGGAGGATGTGAGGCGATAACTCCTCAACACGATAGGTGCCGGCAGCGAAGGACCTCGCTCCGGCGTTGAAGCCGAAGGGAATTGTGAAATGCTGGATGCCCTGCGCCATTGCGGCGTGAGGCCCCAGTGTTGCGATCAGGCCGAACAGCGCCAGAGCGCGGATTATCGATTTGTTCATGGGGAATCTCCTTTTCAAATTTGCCCGATCGGCTATCCACGGGCTTGACAATCTGCTAGGCGCAGTTCAGAATTAAGTCCGCCAACTGCCCGCACATTCATTCATAAGAGACACGCCGATGGCCTAAGTCAGCCAGGAGTCAAGTGGCGCAGCCGCGGTTCTGTTGGTAGATTTACATATGGCCTCCGAAGGCGCGGATATCACGCAGCTGTTGCATGAATGGGGCGCCGGCAACCGTGAGGCAGAGAACGAGCTGTTCGCGATGGTAATGCCCGACCTGCGGCGGTTGGCTCATCACCTCATGAAGGGTGAGCGCAAAGGCCACTCCCTGCAGGCGACCGAACTCGTGAACCAGATCTATGTGCGCCTGATTGCCGCGCGAAACCAAGACTGGCAAAACCGGCGGCATTTTTTCGCTATCGCGGCCAGAGCGATGCGGAGGTACCTTATCGATCATGCGCGCGCCAGGCCCGACGTCAGGTTCACCGCGCTCGATATTGACGATTTACTCCCGGGCGTGAACCCCAGTCTGAATCTGGCCCTCACCATCGATCGTCTGCTGGAACAAATGGCCGCCATGGAACCTGAGTGGTGCCAGATAGTAGAAATCAAGTATTTCCTCGGACTGAGTGACGAAGAGGCTGCGGAGGCTCTCGGCATCAAACTACGAACCATGCAGCGCTCCTGGCGGGATGCCAGGCAATGGCTATTCGAACGACTGGAGCCGGGAAATGCCCCTCGATCCGCGCAATAACGAAATCATCGTAACCAACGATGAACTCGTCATGAGACTCGTCGAACAAGCCCTCGATCGGCCGGCGGAGGATCGCGAAGGGTATGTCCGCAAAGCCTGTGGTGAGGACGCGTCCCTGTTCGAGATCGTCTGGCACTACGTTACGTGGGATGAACGCATGAAGAGTTTTCTTCTCCATCCGGCCGGTTCGCTGCTGGCTGAAGAGGGGGAGCTGGAACCCGGATTAGTGCTGGAGAACCGATTCAGAATCGTCCGCAAAGTGAGCGCCGGGGGAATGGGAGTGGTGTATGAGGCGCGCGATGAAAAACTCGGAAGACGCATTGCCATCAAGTGCGCCAAAGCAGGCTTTGACGCTCGCCTCCCTCCGGAAGTGCGGCACGCCAGTGAAATCAATCATCCCAACGTGTGCAAGACCTGGGAGATCCACACGGCGTCCCACCCCGGCCCCGACTTCGACTTCTTCACGATGGAGTTCATCGAGGGAAAGACACTCGCCGAACGCCTGCGCGAGGGGCCTTTGCCGGACAACGAAGCCAGGATCGTCGCGAACCAACTCTGCGCCGGGCTGGCCGAAGCTCACCGCCACCAGGTGATCCATGGCGACTTAAAGAGCAATAACATCCTGCTCGCCAAAGGGACGGACGGCACGCGCGCGGTGATCACCGATTTCGGTCTTGCGCGTCCTTGGTCCGCGCAAGGTCCGGGTGTTATGTCCGGAGACCTGGGAGGGACGCCGGGCTACATGGCGCCGGAGTTGTTGAAGGGCGAAAGGCCCTCGGCAGCCTCCGATATCTACGCGCTGGGAGTGATATTGCATGAGCTAGCGGCTGGGCGAATGCCGTTCGACAGCACGGTCCCCTTAGGGGAACCGGCGGTGCGACGGCCCCCTCTGTTGAGACATCCTTGGAGGCGTGTTATTGCGCGCTGCCTGGAGCCCGATCCCGCGCGGCGTTACCCCGAAGTTTCTGAAGTGGCGGCCGCGCTCATTCCGTTTCCACTGCGCCGGTGGTCGGCAATAGCTGCCGCTATCGCGATCGCGGCACTCGCGGGCGCCATCGGGTATCGCACCATAGGCGTGTCGCAGGAAGTGATTCGTCTGGCGGTTCTGCCGTTTGCGACGGATGCAGACAGCAAGTCTTTGAGCGACGGCCTACTGCAGGATACTACCGACCGGCTGCGGCAGGTGCGGGATAAAAGTAGGAAGCTTACCGTTATCCCCATGCGGGATGCGGTCCAGAACAAAGTCGACGCGCCCGAAAAAGCGGCGACACTCCTCGGCGCCACCCACGTTCTTTCGGGCACTCTGCACCGCGACAACGGCCGCGTCACCATCCACTCCTCGTTGATGGATGCGCGATCGCGGCTTCCCTTGAAGGAGTGGGATGCGGAGTACCAACCGAACGAGTTGCGAAGCATGCCGGTAGCACTGGCCGGTATGGTTACCGGAAGCTTGCGGCTGCCACCACTTGCCACGGCAGCGACGGTGAATGCCGCGGCTTACGCCGATTTTGCCGCTGGGGTTGGTCTGTTGCAGCGCGACAGTGTGGATGGCGCAATCGCTTTGCTCGAGCGAGCCGTCGCGGCCGACCCCGATTCACCGCTCACTTATGCGCGCCTAGCGGATGCGCAGGAGCGCAAATACGATCTCAGTCTGGATTCGATTTGGCTAGACCGGGCGAGGTCAGATTTGCAAGAGGCGCAGCGGCGCGATCCTGACCTGTCGTTGCTCTGGGTGGTTTCGGGCAGGATCAACGAGGTTCGGGGGCGTTACGAAGAGGCGGAGTCCGATCTGCGGCGCGCCCTCGAAATCGACCCGCGAGACGGAGACGCCTGGCGGCGGTTGGGCCTGGTTTTCCAGGACAACAATCGCTTTGGAGAATCCATTGTGTCGTTCCGGAAAGCAATTGAGGTGCAGCCGGATTATTTCCCGAATCACATGGATCTGTGCACGCTTTACACGCAACAGGCGAACTATGATGAGGCCGTTCAGCAGTGCCGCAAGGTGGTTGAATTGGCTCCCGATTTATCGGACGGGCATGTTGGGTTAGCGATTTCGCTCTTTTGCCGGGGAAACTATGCTGAAGCCGATTCAGAGTTTCTCCGGTCGACCGAACTCGATCCTGCATCGGCGACTGCGATATTCAGCCAGGCCTTTGCGTTTGCGTCCCGTGGGCGCCCCAGGGAGGCAATTCCGCTGTTTCGCCGCGCCATCGAGATCGGCCCCGCCTGGTATCTGATGTACTCCGGCCTCGGGACCGCTCATCGGCTGGCGGGTAATCCGGCCGCGGCGAGAAAGGCCTACCAATCCGGATTGGACCTGGCGGAAAAAGATCTGGAAAAACACCCTCGATATACCATTTTGCGAGCCCAACTCGCTTATCTTTGCGCACGGGTGGGTGAACGCGGCCGGGCCGAGTCCGAAGCCATCCAAGCCCGGGAACTTGCGCCGGCTTCAGTGGAGGTTGCCTGGTGGCTGGTGCAAGCTTGGGACGCGATCGGAAAGCAAGACGAAGCGCTCGCTCTTCTTCAGCATGTCCCTGACGACGCCCTTCGCCGTCTCAATCGCGAGGCTGATTTGGCGGACCTTCGCCGGAGCTCTCGCTTTCAACAACTGATAGCACTACGTCACGTCGAGTGACACCCACATCGGGTGACACCGTATGAAACAAGGCAGCCGATAGAAACAAGGAGAACGGAAATGGCGCTGATCGAAATCAACATTAGCATGGTTAACGGCACACTGACCATCGTCCCCACCATTAAACGACTTGATCCAAGTGACGAAATTCACCTGATCTCTAACACAGCGAACGCCGCCCTGAAGTTCAACGACAACGCTCCATTTCGGCTGCCAGGTGCGGACAACGTCTATATGCTCCCGCAGCCAACGGATACTCGCCAACCGCTTCAACTTTCTCGATCGATCGACGTGTCGGATCCGGCGTCGGACGGCTTCGCGCAATGCGGTCAACACATCAACGGCGAATTCCAGGCCTGGCTTCAGAGTGGGGGCGGGTTCCCGCCGATCAAGAAACCATCCGGAACATAACCCTGTTTGCGGCACTTTGCTTGAGTTCAAGGGGTGCTTTACGGCCAGTACGCCGCCACGCTTGTGTCTGTCCCAAGTGCGCACTTCGGCGATCTGCGCAAATCGGTTTTTGGGGCCGTCTTAACTTAATACTCCGCGTTTCGTTTTCGCGCGCGGCAAGCGTCTCGTGTAACAGCTATTTAAAGTAAGTCTGGTAGGGCAGGCCCTTCTGTTCGGCCTGCTTTCGGGCCAAGGCCAGATCGGCCGCGGCAACCCAGCGCCGGTTCAAACCGCCCGGTATCGGCCGCTTGGTATCGGCGACTTACTCCCGGGAAGTAACGAAGACCTGGAGTTCGCCGTCACCATCGACAGACTGCTGGAACAAGTGGATGCGATTCACCCGATGGGCGCCAAATCGGGGAGATCAAGTACCGCCTCGAACGCCCTGCCAACGAGGCCGGGGACGCCTTCGGTATAATCGTCCGAATCCTGCAACGCGTCTTGCCAGATGCAAGACAATGGTGGTTGTTCGAACGACTGGAGCCGGGAGATGCCCGTCAATCCGCCAAATAACGAGGACGCCATCACCAACGATGAACTCGTCATGAGCCTCGTCGAGCAAGCCCTCAACCAGCCGGAGGAAGATCGCGAAAGGTACGTCCGCAAAGAGTGCTGCGGGGACGCGTCTCTGTTCGAGACGGTCTGGCAATACGTGAAGTGGGATGAGCGTATGAAGGGTTTTCTCGTCGAGTCGCTCTATTCGTTACTCGCGAAAGAATCCGAGCTGCCACCTGGATTGCTGCTGGAGAACCGATTTCGAATCGTGCGCAAGGTGGCCGCCGGGGGAATGGGGATCGTCTACGAGGCTCGGGACGAAAAGCTCGGCAGGCGCATTGCCATCAAGTGCGCCAAAGCGGGCTTCAACGCTCGCCTCCCTCCAGAGGTGCGGCACGCCAGTGAAATCAATCACCCCAACGTATGCAAGACCTGGGAGATCCACACGGCGTCCAGCCCGCGAGGCGATTTGGACTTCTTCACGATGGAGTTCGTCGAGGGCCAGACGCTCGCCGAACGTCTGCGCGATGGCCCGCTGCCAGACAAGGAAGCACGGATCATCGCGGCGCAGCTCTGCGCTGGACTGGCCGAAGCCCACCGCCATCAGGTGATTCATGGCGACTTGAAGAGCAATAACATCCTGCTCGCCCGCGACCCGGAGGGCACGCGTGTGGTGATCACCGACTTCGGTCTTGCGCGCCCTTCGTCCGATCGAGGTCCGGGTGTCAGGTCCGCCGACTTGGGAGGGACGCTGGGGTATATGGCGCCCGAGTTGTTGCAGGGCAATAGGCCATCCGCAGCTTCCGATATCTACGCACTGGGCGTCATCCTTTACGAGATCGCTGCCGGGCGTAAGCCGTTCGGCGGGGCGGTCCCCGCCGGGGAACAAGCGGTAGGCCGGCCCGCGCCTTTGAAACATCCCTGGAGTCGCATCATTGGGCGCTGCCTCGAAGCCGATCCTGCCTTTCGCTACGCCGATGTCCCCCAAGTCGCCGCGGCTCTCGTTCCGCTTCCCCTACGCCGCTGGTCGGCCATAGCGGCCGCGGTTGCGATTGCCGCACTCGCAGGCGCCATCGGGTATCGGACGATAGGCGTGCCGCAGGA